>JACDQN010000190.1 GCA_015657575.1 Sphingopyxis sp. | reverse complement strand
TCTCGCTGCCCCTCCCGCACGCGGGAGGGGACATCAGTTCAATCCTTCAATGTCCAAAACCGCCCGATACCTGCCCAAAACGCTCCCAAAGGCGCAGACAGCACCCCCTACCCCAGCACCCAGCTCCGCCGCGGATAGCCCTGCGCCCATAAGAGCGCGGTCAGGTCATGGTGCCGGATCACCGCCGCCGCGGCCTCGGCCGCCGCGGCATGCGGGTGATAGGCGATCCCCAGCCCCGCCGCGGTGATCATCGGAATATCGTTGGCGCCGTCGCCGACCGCCAGCGTCTCGGCAAGCGGGATGCCATATTTCGCCGCCTCGGCCTTCAGCACCTCTTCCTTGCTATGCTTGTCGACGATCGGTTCGGCGACCCCCCCGGTCAGCTTGCCGTCCGCGACCAGCAATTCGTTCGCGACGACATGATCGAACCCGATCGCCTCGCCCACCGGCCCGGCAAAGGCGGTGAAACCGCCGGTCACCAGCACCGAATGCGCGCCATGCGCCTTCATCGTCTGCACCAGCGTGCGCGCGCCGCGCGTCAGCTTGACCCGCTCGTAGCGGCATTCGGTCAGCACGCCCTCGGCCATCCCGCCGAGCAGCGCGACCCGTTCGATCAGCGCGCCGCGGAAATCGACCTCGCCGCGCATCGCCTTCGCGGTGATCGCCGCGACCTCGTCCTTGATCCCGGCATAATCGGCCAGTTCGTCGATGCACTCGACGGTGATCATCGTCGAATCCATGTCGGCGACGATCAGCTTCTTCGTGCGGTCGCCCAGCGGCTGCACCACCACGTCGAGCGCGCCATGGTCCATCAGCGCCAGTTCCTTGCGCGCGCTGACCAGGCTGCCCTGAAAGACGATGTCGGCGGCGTCATGTTCGTCGAGCCAGTGCGGGGCGCCCACATCGTGCCCCGTCGCGGCGAGCCGGTCGATCGCCTCGCGAACCACCTCGTCGGTCAGCTTTCCTGCTGCTATCAGCGTGGCTACGAACATGGCGTCTCCTTCTTTCTCTTCGCGCGCGGGTCGATTGCCCGTGGCACTTATCGCCGGACCCACCGCGAGCGGCAAGAGCGCTTTGGCGGTCGCGCTCGCGCAAATGGTGCAGGACGCGGTCGTCGTCAACGCCGACGCGAGCCAGGTCTATAAAGACCTCGCCATCGTCTCGGCGCGTCCTTCCGAAGCGGAGATGGCGGGCGTCCCCCACCATCTCTTCGGCCATGTCGACGCCGCCGATGCGCATAACGCCGCACGCTGGTCCCAAGAGGCGCGCGGCGTGATCGAGCACGCCCACGGCGCGGGAAAGGTTCCGATCCTCGTCGGCGGCACCGGGCTCTACCTGCGCACGCTCCTTTACGGCATCGCCCCGGTGCCCGAGATCGACCCGCAGGTCCGCGACGTCGTGCGCGCCCTCCCCGTCACCGAGGCGCATGCCGCGCTGACGGTGGCCGACCCGGAGGCGGCCGCGCGCCTCAACCCCGCCGACACGACGCGCGTCGCCCGCGCCCTCGAGGTAGTCCGTTCGACCGGCCGCACGCTCGCCGACTGGCAACAGGCGCGCGAGGGGGGCATCGCGGACGGCATCGCCCTCGCTCCGCTGATCCTCCTGCCTCCACGCGACTGGCTGCGCGACCGCTGCGACGCGCGTCTTGTTCAGATGTTCGACGGCGGCGCGATCGACGAAGTCGCAGCGCTGCTGGCCAGCGATCTCGACCCCGACCTTCCGGCGATGCGCGCGATCGGCGTCCCCCAGATCGCGGCCTATCTGCGCGGCGAAGCCACCCGCCCCGACGCACTCGAAGCGGCCCAGGCCGCCACCCGCCAATATGCAAAGCGCCAGTTTACGTGGTTCCGGCACCAGCCCCCCGCCGATTGGCCGCGGCACGAAGAGTCATTAAACAATGATTCGATCCATAGTTTAGTAATTAAATTACGTGATAAGCTGTTGACAGGATAGAATCATATACCTATTGCCCGCCGACCTGCTGCAGCGCACAAGGCGCGCGCCTGCATGTCCCGCAGGGTGAAGGAAGGAGTTTGGGTCGTGGCGGAAATGAGTGGTGCCGACATGGTGGTTCAGGCGCTGGTCGACCTCGGGGTCGACACGGTGTTCGGCTATCCGGGCGGTGCGGTCCTTCCCATCTATGACGCGCTCTACAAGCACCCGACGATCAAGCATATTCTGGTCCGCCACGAACAGGCGGCGACCCACGCGGCGGAGGGTTATGCGCGCGCGACCGGCAAGCCAGGCGTCGTGCTCGTCACCTCGGGTCCCGGCGCGACCAACGCCGTCACCGGCATCACCGACGCGCTGCTCGATTCGATTCCGATGGTCGTGCTCACCGGTCAGGTGTCGACCGCGCTGATCGGCACCGACGCGTTCCAGGAATGCGACACGGTCGGCATCACGCGCCACTGCACCAAGCATAATTATCTCGTCATGGACCCCGACCGCCTCGGTCCGATCCTGCACGAGGCCTTCCATATCGCGACGCATGGTCGTCCGGGTCCTGTCGTGATCGACATTCCGAAGAATGTGCAGGTCGCAACGGGCGAATATGTCGTGCCCGAAAAGATCCAGCACAAAAGCTATCGTCCGCAGGTCGAGCCCGACGCCGACGCGATTGCCGAGGCGATCGACATGATCGCCGCGGCCGAGCGCCCGATCTTCTACACCGGCGGCGGCGTGATCAACGCGGGGCCCGACGCGAGTGCTGCTTTGCGCCAGCTCGTCTCGCTGACCGGCGCGCCCGTCACCTCGACCCTGATGGGCCTCGGCGCCTTCCCATCGGACGATCCGAAGTGGCTCGGCATGCTCGGCATGCACGGGACGTATGAATCGAACATGGCGATGAACCGCGCCGACCTGATCATCGCGGTCGGCGCGCGCTTCGACGACCGCGTCACCGGCCGCCTCGACGCCTTCGCGCCGGACTCGAAGAAGATCCACATCGATATCGACCGCAGCTCGATCAACAAGATCGTGCCCGTCGACCTCGCGGTCGTCGGCGATGCCGGCCGCGCGCTTGATGCGCTGATCGCGGCTTGGCAGGACAAGGGCCACAAGGCGCGCGATCTGGGCGAATGGTGGCGCCGTATCGACGGCTGGCGCGCGACGCGCTGCCTCGACTTCCCTGAAAGGAAGGAAGCGAGCGCCGACATCATGCCGCAGCGCGCCGTGAAGGCGTTGTTCGACGCGACGCGCGGTCGCGACCCGATCATCACGACCGAGGTCGGCCAGCACCAGATGTGGGCCGCCCAGCATTTCGGCTTCTCGGCCCCCAACCGCTGGCTCACCAGCGGCGGGCTCGGCACGATGGGCTATGGTTTCCCTGCCGCGGTCGGCGCGCAGATCGCCAAGCCCGACCGCCTCGTCATCTGCATCGCGGGCGAAGCCAGCTTGCAGATGAACATCCAGGAAATGGGCACGGTCAGCCAGTACCGCCTGCCGGTGAAGATCTTCATCCTCAACAATGAATGGATGGGGATGGTCCGCCAGTGGCAGGAACTGACCTACGAGAGCCGCTATTCGAACAGCTATTCGGACAGCCTGCCCGATTTCGTGAAGCTCGCCGACGCTTATGGGTGGACGGGCATCCGCATCGACACGCTGGGTCAGCTCG
>JACDQN010000189.1 GCA_015657575.1 Sphingopyxis sp. | reverse complement strand
TCGCGATCGCGGCCAGCTGCACCTGACCGCGCCGGTGATGTTCGGGCGGCTGCACGTGCTGCCGGTGGTCGGCGCGCTGATGGCGCAGCACCGCGAGCTGGCGGCGCGCATGATGCTGATCGACCGCAACGTCCGCATCGTCGAGGAGGGGATCGACGTCGCGGTACGGATCGGCCCGCTGGCCGATTCGGGACTGAAGGCGGTTCGGGTCGGCCGGGTACGGCAGATGCTGGTCGCGAGCCCCGCCTATCTGGCGCGGCGCGGCGCCCCGGCAAGCGTGGCGGCGTTGGCGGAGCATGACCTGATCGCGGCGATGGGGCCGCGGGCGGCAGGCGAATGGCAGTTCGTATCGGGGCGCTGGCGCGTCGAACCGCGCCCGCGGCTGGTGCTCAACACGGTCGATGGCATATTGGCGGCGGCCGAGGCGGGGTTGGGAATCGCGAATCTGTTGAGCTACCAGCTGGCCGAAGCGGTCGATGCGGGGCGGCTGATCGCGCTGCTCCCCGGCGAGCAGCCGCCCGCGCTGCCGGTGCACCTGCTGTTCGAGCCGTCGCGCGCGGGCCTGCCCGCGGTGCGGCTGTTCATCGAGGCGATGCGGGACCGGATGCGGATGGCGGGTCTGGTCTGAGCGCGGCGGTTTGGGGGTGGTGAACGGACGTTGAGGTGAAATCACACCCTCCCCTTCGGCAAGGGCTTTAAGGCGGCTAATGGCTGAAACTTGCCGGTCGAACTTTGAGCCTATAAAAGACGCAAACATTTTCCTTTCCGGATGATGTGAGGACCAGCCGGCCGCCGGTTTCGATCAGCGTTCGGTGAAGGCTTCCGACCGCGCGCGGAGGAAGGGTTTGAAGAGATAGCTCAAGATGCTCTTCTTGCCCGTCACGACTTCGACGTCGCAGATCATCCCCGGGGTGATCGGAAGCCGGCGGCGGCCGTTTTCGAGGAATGCCGTATCGGTTTCGACGACGACGGTGAAATAGGCTTCCTTCGCGGCCTCGTCGTAGATGCTGTCGGGCGAGATCTGGACGACGCGGCCCGACAGGCCGCCATAGATGGCGAAGTCATAGGCGGTAACCTTGACGTTGGCGCGGTCGCCCACCTTGATGAAGGCGATGTCGCGCGGCGCGACGCGTGCTTCGACGAGCAGCTTGTCGCCCACCGGCACCACCTGCATGATCTTTTGTCCGGCCTGGACGAAGCCGCCCTCGGTCGTCACCTGCACGTCGTTGACGATGCCATTGGCGGGCGAGCGGATTTCGCTTCGCTGCCGGCGCCCCGCCGCACCGCGCAGCGATTCCGAATTCACCGCCATCTTGGCGACCAGCTGGTTGCGCTCGTCGAGCGCCTCCTGCCGGAATTGCAGACCCGCTTCGGCGACCTGCGCCTGCGCCTCGCTGATCGCAGCCGAGGCGCGCGACGCCGCCTGCTGCGCCGCGGCGAGCTTGCCGCGCACCTCGGTCGCTTCGCGCCGCGCGTTGAGCAGCTCGGTTTGCGGGACGATCGACTTGGCGGCGAGCGGTTCGAGCAGCTCGACCTGGTTCTCGGCGAGCGAGAGGCTCGATTTCAGCGAGGCGATCGTCGCCTGCGCCTCGTCATAATCGCGCCGGCGCTGCTCGACCGCGGCGCCGAGGGCCATCTTCCGGCTGCGCAGCGTCGCGGCGCGTGCCGATTGGAGCGCGGCTTCCTGTGCGCATTCGGCAAGCGACTTGCCGCTCGCGGTATCGCAGCTGTCGCTCGCGCCGCTCCCGCCCTCGCGGCCCAGCCGTTCGGCGCGCGCGGCGAGCGAGCGGTTCTCGGCCTCGATCTGGCCGAGCTGCGACGAGGATTCGGTATCGTCGAGCCGGACGAGCAACTGGCCTTTGCGGACAGCCTGTCCGGAGCGGACGACGATGTTGAGGATCGTTGCGGGTTCGGCCGATTGCACGATCTGCGCCTTGCTCGACGGAATGACGCGGCCTTGGCCGCGGGTAACCTCGTCGACCTTGGCGAAACTCGCCCAGCTGACGAAAGCAAAGAGGCCCACGCCCGCCGACAGGATGACCCGCCGGGTGCCGACATAGGGGCGCGATCGGATCATGAGCCATTGTCCTTTCTGGTGAGTTCGAATTCGCCCGCTTGCTGCTCCGCCATCATCCGCGACGCGCGGCTCGCTTCTTCGGGCGCGGGGATGGCGAGTTCCCATCCTTTCGACGGGTCGAGCCGGCCGCCGTCGTCATTGTCGGCGCGCCGGTCCTGCAGCGCGATCAGATCGCCCTCGACCGAGGTGCGGATCAGCGCCTCGCCGCCGATGGCGCCCTTCGCTTTCAGGACGGATCCGCGCGGCAGGATGGCAGGGATCGCCTCGACGCCGCTGTAGCGGCCCGAAAAGGCGCCGGGCATGCCCCAGCGTCCCGGCCAGCGATAGAAGATATGCGCGCCGATCTGCGAAATCTTGACCAGTTTCGGCGCCCAATAGGGCGACACATAATTGGCGTGATAATGGGTTGCGTGCCCCACCGTCGGCTCGACATAGCCGCCGAGCGCGGCAATCGCGACATCCTCGGCCTCCTTCCACTTCGCCGGATTGGGCCGCCGGTTGAGCGAGCCGTCGCAGGTGAAGCTGAACTGGCAGACCGGCCGGTTCACGCCCTGATAGACGACGCCGCACACCGATTTCGGAAAGGCTGGGTGCGCGGCGCGGTTGAGCACCACCTGCGCGACCGCGCGCCGCCCGGAAATCGGTTCGTAGGCCGCTTCGTAATAGACCGCCTGCGTCAGGCATTTGAGCGCGGTGAGCCGCGACGCCGGATCGACGGTGGCGGGATGAAAGGGCTTGGCCAGCACGATCGGCGCACGCGCGAAGGGGATCGCCTCGTTGATCGTGATCGCCTTTTCGGGGGTGTAGAGCGGGATCGCGGCGGGATATTCGGTGAGCTTGATCAGCTGCGCCATCTCGCGATCGACGGGGGGCGGAGCTTCGGCCTCATCCTGCGCATAGCCATGATCCTCCGCGCCGAAGAAATCGAAGACGCGGCCCCACAGGCTTTCGCTGGTGAGCAGCGTGACGACGAGCGCGATGCCGACCAGCCAGCCGACGGTGCGGCGATCGTCGTCGCGCGCGACCGTCCCATAGCGTCTGGCGACCGCCGCCGTCATGACATCGCGCGCTGCGAAAGGATGGCGTCGCGTGCGCCGTCGGCGACGATCCGGCCATTGTCCATCACGATGATGCGGTCGACCAGCCCCAGCACCGCCATCCGGTGCGTCGCGACGATCAGCGTCTGACCGGCCGGGATCGCGGTCCGCAGCCGCTCGACGAACAGCTGTTCGGTCTGGCTGTCCATCGCCCCCGTCGGCTCGTCGAGGAACAGCAGGTGCGAC
The DNA here is from genome assembly GCA_015657575.1 of Sphingopyxis sp. GTDB lineage: Bacteria > Pseudomonadota > Alphaproteobacteria > Sphingomonadales > Sphingomonadaceae > Sphingopyxis. The sequence continues at coordinate 12,560 of JACDQN010000189.1, read as the reverse complement.
GGCGCCATCAGCGCGCGCGCCAGGACGAGGAAGCTGCGCTGCCCGCCCGACAAACGCGATCCGCGCTCGCCGATCTGGAAATCGAAGCCCGTCGCATCGCGGCCGAGAAAGCCGTCGGCGCCCGACTTGCGCGCCGCTTCGACGATGTCCGTATCGGTCGCATCGGCGGCGCCAACGAGCAGATTTTCGCGCACGGTGCCGCTGAACAATTCGGCATCCTGACCGACGAAGCGCAGCGCCTGCCGCAGGTCGTGCGGATCATATTGCCGGCTTTCGAGCCCGTCGATGCGATAGCTGCCCGCGGTCGGATCGTACAGGCCGCACAGCAAGCGGCCGAGCGTCGACTTGCCCGATGCGACACGGCCGATCAGCCCGATCCGCTCACCGGGCTCGATCGCGAGCTGGATGTCGGCGAGCGATTCGCGCTGAACCTCGGGATAGCTGAAACCGACATGGTCGAGCTGCAGCCGCCCCTGCCGGATGTCCGGGGTGATCGAGCGGCTGCCCTTTTCGCGCTCGTCGTCCTGATCCATCAGCAGCTGAAGGCTGTTCAGCGTGACGAACGCCTGCCGCCCGCGCGTCATCAGAAAGGCGAGCTGGCCGACGGGCGCAAGCGACCGGCTGGCGAGCATGACGATCGCGATGATCGCGCCCATCGAGATGATGCCGGCGTTGAACAGATAGAAACCGCCTATGACGAGCGCGATGCTGGTGCCTTGCTGGCACAGCGTCGCGAGGTTCACCGCGGTCGCGGTCAGCTTGCGCATCTCTTCCTGCGTATAGGCATTCGACGCCGACAGCCGGCGCCATTTGCCGAGCATGCGTCCTTCGGCGCGGCAGGCCTTGACCGTTTCGAGGCTGCCGATCGCTTCGACCAGCGTCGTCTGGAGCAGGCTGGCGTCGATCTGCGCGTCGGCGACGGCGGCGCTCATCCGGCGTTGCAGAACCCAGCCCATCGCCAGCATCACGCCCATCGCGACGACCGGAATGACCGCCAGCCAGCCGCCGAGCACCGCGATCAGGGCGACGAAGACGAACAGGAACAGAATGTCGGTGACCAGCACGACGGTGGTCGAGGCGAAAAAGTCGCGCACCTGCTCATATTCGGTGACGCGGCGCGCCAGCGCGCCGGTGCTGCCGCGCTGCGTCGCGAGCGGCAGGTTGAGCACCTTGTCGAGCAGGCGCTGCGACAGGCGCGCGTCGATGCCGCGCCCGACCTCGTCGATCAGCCCGGTGCGCGCGAGGCGCAGCGAATATTCCACCGCGATCGCGAACAGGGCGCCGAGCGCGAGGACCCATAGGCTCGACGCCGCCTTGTTCGGGATGATCCGGTCATAGACGTTCATCGTGAACAGCGGCATCGCGAAGGCGAGCAGGTTGATGAGCAGCGAGGCGAGCATCACATAGGAATATTGCTCGCGTTCCTTCCACACCTCGCTCCAGAACCAGTGCTGCTTCGTCGTGGCATCCCACGGACGCTCGCGCGCCTGCTCGCTCGCCGGATCGTGGCGGACGATCAACCCTTGTCCCGAATAGGCGGCCTCGACCACCACCCGGTCGATCCGGATGTCGGTGTCGGTGCCCGGCAGGCGGACATGGCAGTCGCGGCCGTCGAGCGCGGTCAGGACCGCTGGGCGCTCACCATCAAGCAGCAGGATCGCCGGCACATCCTCGGGGCTCCAGCCGGCCAGCGGGCGGCGCAGCAGCTGGCAACGGAGCCCGGCCGCCGCCAGCGCATGATCGACCTGATCGAGCGGCAACAAGCCCGCTTCGTCGAGCGCGAGGTCCTTTTGCGCCCGCGCATCCGACCAGGGCCGCTCGAACAGCGCGGCGACCGCGGCGACCACCTCGAGCAGCTCGTCGCCTTGCGCCGGGTGGCGCCGCCAGGCCTCGAAAGCCGCCGCGGGCGGAAGCTCGCGCGATCGGCGAGCCTCCGGGGCATTGCCGGGATAGGTCATGTGGGATCCCGCATCGAGTCGGGACTCGTCGCGGGTGCGGGCCTGACCTTGAAGCGGTCGCGGGCGTTGGCGGTCGCGGCCTTCGGCGGTGCGACCTCCATCGCGGCGAGCAGATTGTTGAGCGCCGCGAGCAGTTTGAATTCGGCATAGAATTGCGCGAATTTCGCCGTCTCGGTGCGAACCTGGACATTATAGCGCGTGTTCTGCGCATCGAGCACGTCGAGCAGCGAGCGGCGCCCGACGTTGAACTGGGCGCGATAGGAGCGCAGCAGTTCGTCGGACACCCGGCTCTGTTCTTCGAGCTCCTTCACCAGCCTGCCTTGCGCGTCCCAGGTGTTCCATGCGACGCGCACATCTTCTTCGGCCTCGCGCACCATCTGGTCGAGCCGGAAGCGCGCCTCGCGTTCGCGCCGGTACATCTCCTGCACCTTCGACCGCTTCGCGCCGCCGTTGAAGATATCCCAGCGCAGGACGACGCCCGCTTGAAGATCGTTGGTTTCGCCGCGGAAGCCGTCGATATCGTCGCCGATCCGGGCGTTGCCTTCGAGCGACAGCGTCGGCATCTGCTCCGCCTTCGCCTTGCGCACCATCGCATGCGCGGCGTCGAGGTCGGCGTTGGCTTCGCGGACGCGGGGGTTGCGGTCGCGCGCGACCGCCAGCGCTTCCTCGAGCGTTCCAGGGATGCTGTTCGCGAGCGATGGCGGCAATGACGCGCCGTCGACCAGTTCGAGCCCGGTCAACGTCCGGAACGAGGCCGCGGTGTTGGCGAGATCGAGATTCGCCTCGGTCAGCCGCGTGCGCGCCGACTGGTTGCGTTCCTCGGCCTGCTGTTGGTCGGCGATGCTTAGGGATCCCTTGCTGACGCCTTCGGTGAGGTCGGTGACCAGTTTGCTGTGGAAGGCGATATTGTCTTCGGACGCCGCGACGATCCGCTGTTGCAGCAGATAGTCGAGATAGTTGCGCGTGACCTGCAGCGCGACGAATTGCGAGCGTTCCTCGACGCGGAAGGCGGCGCCGTCGGTGCGCGCGGCCTGGCGTTTCAACTCGTTGCTTTTCACCCCGCCGTCGAACAGCGTCTGTTCGAGCCGCAGCCCGGCCTCCATCGGATAGAGTTCGTCGTCGGCAATGCCGAGCGCGCGCCGCGTCCCGTTCTCCAGCCGCCGCACGCCGACCGATCCCTCGACCGAGACGCGCGGGAGGAACAGGCGCTGCGCCTGCTCGCGCTCGAACTCGATCGCGGTCCTGTTCTCGACCGCCTGGTTGATTTCGGGATTGGTCTGCATCGCCGTCTCGACGGCGGATTTCAGCTCGAGCCGCTGCGCTTCGGCGGGCCGCGCGAAGACCACGAGCGCGGTCGCGGTAAGCAACAAGGTTGCGGTACGGATACTCGGCATGTTTCGTCCCCTGCTTTTGCAATCGGCCCAAGTCGAATGTCGGCTTGCTGGCTCTGCTAAGGTTTTCCGATTGCGCCCCTCATTATTCTGATCGAAATGTGCGTTGCCCGCCGGGTCAGACGTGACCGGCGGCAGCCGCCTGTTCGAGCTGCGCCGCGACATGCTGCTCGGCGAGCCCCGCCATGAACGCATTCCCCATCGGCCCGACCGCCTCGATCAGCGGGCCGCCGGTAGTCACCCCAAGCAGGAGCGGCGCGTCCGGCTGGTCCGGCGCGGACGCAGGGCCGAGCAAGGTGTCGAGATTGATTTCGGGTCCCTCGATCGCGCCGGTGACGATCGCGGCGATTTCGGTCGGTGCCGGTGCGTCGGGCGCGGCCGGATCGACGGCGGCTTGCGGCGGCAGCGCCACCTGGACCTGATCGATCCGCGGCGCGTCGGGTGCGGCGGGCGGGCCCGTGCCGACGTCGGCCTGATCGGGCAGCGCGGCCTCGATACGGTCAGTGGGCATGTCGAGCCTGCCGGCCTGCATGGCGTCCCGGCCCTCGTCGCCGCGATCGATCACATGGCGCGCATCAGTTGTTGCCACCCGCTCGATCGCCGGTCCGGAGGAAAATTCGTGGATCAGCAGGCTTGCCCGGTCGGCGGGGTGGATCGTCGACGGCATCGCTTCGGCCGCCGGTTCGATCGCGGCGACCGACGCCATGGCGTCACCCGCAAGCGCGGTTTCGGCCGGCTGCGCCGCAAGCGGAGTCGCGGCAACGAGACCGGCCACCAGCATCGCGGTCGAGACGCCGGTCGCCCCCGCGGCGGCGGCGCGCTGCTGTTCGGTGGCGAAATTGGTCGCAAAGGCGGCATCGGCGATCTTGCCCGTGCTGCCGTCGGCGCGCGTGAAGCTCGCTTCGCCGCGGACGTGCACGTCGCCGTTCGCCGCCACATAGGCCTTGCCGTCGGATAGCAGCGAAATGCTGACGATCCCCGCATCGACCAGCGAACGGAACTCGCCCGGGTCGGTGACGCCATTGCCGTTGACGTCCTGCCAGATGCCGAATTTCGCGAAATCCTTGTCGGCGGCGTCGAGCCGCCCGTCGCCGTTGCTGTCATAGTCGGCAGCGAGTCCCTGCAGATCGGACAGGCCGCCCCTGGCAAAGACGAGCTCGGCGCCGGCGACCTTGCCGTCGCCGTTGCTGTCGATTGCGAGCAGGCCGTCGTCGGCGGCGACCCAAGCGGTGCTTTCGGCTTCGCCGTCGCCACCATAGTCGAAATGGACGCCCGCCGTACCCGGCAGGAATTCGACCCCGTCGCCGTCGAGGTCGATCGCGATCGGCGGTGCGAGCGCGGTGATCGTCACCGAGAGATTGGCGGTCGCCGTGTCGCCGTCGCGATCGGTCACGACATAGGAGAAGACCTCGGTCGCGGAGACGGTGATCGGGGTCGGCGGTTGATAATTATACTGGCCCGTCGCGAAATTGAGCGTCAGCGTCCCGCCCATCGGGGTGGTGATCGCATTGAGCACCGAACCCGCGATCGTGCCGCCAGTCGAGACCGCGATGCTCGACGCGCCGTCCCAGCTATAGGTCGTCGAGCCGATGACGATCGACAGCAAGCGCCCGCCGTCGGCGCCGAACGCGTCGTTGGCGTCGAGGTCGCCCGAAACCGCCGCGGGAACGATCACCGACAGCAAGGTCGCGACCAGATCCTGGAAATCGTCGACGAGGATCGGATTGTTGTTCGGCGCGTCGTTCAGGTCGACGTCGCGCAGGCGCTGGATGTTCAGCGGCTGCAGCGGGTTGTTGTCGATGCCGATCGCGGTGACGTTGACATTGTTGCTGTCGACGAAATTATTCCACGCCGTCGCGGTCGCGGCGGTCAGCGAATTGACCACCGACGGCGGCGATCCGCCGAACTGCACCTGCTGGTTCGGGTTGCCGTCGCTGAGGAAGAACACCTGGTTGCTCGCGCCGGGCATCGCGGTGAAATTGGCGAGCGCGGTCTGGATCGCGCCCGAATAATTGGTGTTGAGCCCGATGCCGTCGGGGGGCAGGTCCTGCGACGGACGGACGCCGCCATCGGCAGGGTTGAGCGAGCTCAGATAGGCGTTGGCCGCCGCCGCGCTGCTGAAGGAGGGCGAGGCGAAGGAGCCCGAGGAAAAGATCACGAAGCGGATGGTCAGCCCGCTCGCCGCGGCATTGTCGAGCTGGGTCAGTGCGCCCTGCACCGCGCCGATCATCGTGTCGAGTTCGCTGCTGTCGATGCTGTCGCTGAAATCGAGGATGAACAGCGTGTTGACGTCCTGCTGGATCTGCGCCGACGACCCCGTCTCGCCGAGCGCGGTGGGGGCGTCGTCCTCGATCACGATCTGGATCGCCGAGGCGTTGGTCGTGGTGACCGTGCCGTCGGATACCGAAACGGGAACCGAGAACGACTTGAGGTCCTCGACATTGATCGTCGGATGATCGACCGCGCGCGACAGCGTCACCGTATAGGCGCCGCTGGGCGCCAGCGTGACGCGGATGACTTCGGAACCGCCGACCGATCCGATCAGCGTTCCGGTGCCGACACCCGTCCAGCTGACCGGAATCCCACCCGCGGTCAGCACCGCGCCGGGATTGCCGAGCGTCGCGGTCAGCGTTTCGCCGGCGTCGAGGTCGCCGATCGCCAGCGTGCCGCTGACGGAGGTGGCGTTCGTCGTGTCGAGCGTCGCGTTCGGGGCCGTGTCGGCGATCCCGCCGAGCAGCCCCTCTTCCGAAAGGCGGGCGGTGACGGTGCCGATCGTCGGCGCGTCGTTGGTGCCGAACACCGTGACGCTCAGCGTCGATCCGACCGACAGCGCGCCGTCGCTGATCGTATAGGCGAAACTGTCGATCAGCGTCTGCCCGGCGTCGAGCGCGTTGACCGCCGCCTTATTCTCGTCGAGCGTATAGGTGTAGCTGCCGTCGGCGGCGATCACGAGCGTGCCGTACAGCCCGACGTAAGTTCCCGCCGAGGTAACGCTGATCGCCTCGAGATCGGGGTCGTTGTCGGCGACGTCGGCAAAGCTGCCGAACGGCGCGCCGGGATGCGCGATATCCTGCAGCACATTGCCGCTGGCGGTCGGATCCGACCCGCTCGGTCCATCGAGTACCCAGTTGGTATCGGCGCGCGCGATCGGGAAATCATTGGTGCCGGTGATGCTGATCGTGATCGTCGCCGTCGACGTGTCGCCGTCGGTATCGCGCACTGTATAATGGAAGGTCTCGGTCAGCGTTTCGTTCGCGTCGAGCGCGATCACCGCCGGATCGTTGGGATCGAGATCGTAACGATAGCTGCCGTCGGCGGCGAGGACGATCGATCCATAATCGCCTGCGAGCGCAGTGCCGAGCGTGCCGGTCGTCGCCCCGAACGCGATGCTGGCGACGGTCAGCCCGCCGTCGGAACCGGCGCTGTCGGGCGAACCGTCCATACCATTGGTGTCGGTGCCGCCGATCCCCGTCAGCACATTGCCGTCGGCGAAGATTTCGCCGTCGCGCGACACATTGTCTTCGTCGTGGATCGCGACCGGGGCGTCGTCGCGGATCGCGAAACGACCCGTGATATCGGCGGTCGTGCGCGCGGTGTCGCCGTCGCCATCGGTCGCGGTGGCGGTCAGCGTGATCAGGTTGCTGCCGGCAAGGAACAGGATCTGGTCGGGCCCGCTGTCGGGCGCGTGGATCACCGCGCGCGACTGGTCGAAGGTCACGACGCCGTTCGCCGCCACCGAGATGCGGAACACCTCGTGCGCCGCGGTGCGGCCATAGACGACGCCGCCTTCGATCGAGAGGATCACCGCCTGGCCGGTCAGCGAGTCGATCAGCCCGCTCGCGCCCGCGGTGACGCCGAGTTCGTAGGCGACGCTGCCGGGGCCGTCGGCGCCGAAGTCGGTGGTGGGGGCGAACAGCGCCGACAGGTCGGCGCTGACATTGGTCGCGAAATCGCTCTCGTCGACGACGAGGTCGGGCGCCGAACCGCCGGCCGATAGCGACGGTCCGTCGTCGGCGAAACGGATGTTGCCGCCGAGGTCGACCGCCACGGTGTCGGAAATGCTGTCGCCGTCGCCGTCGACGATCGTCGCGGTCCCGCGAAGTTCGACCAGATTCGCGCCGAGCGTCACCAACTGCGCCGCATAATCGTTCGGCGAACCCGGTAGCGGATGGTCGATTTCGGCGAACTGGGTCAGCGTGACGACGCCGGTCGCCGGGTTGACCGCGATCGAAAAGATTGGCGTGCCGCCCGCGCTGCCGACGATCTCGCCAGAGACAAGGGCTAGCGTGACCGGCACGCCGTTGCTGGTCAGGGCGGAGGTCGCGGCCGCCGAGCCCAGCGCTAGGGAATAGGTCCAGATCGCCTGACCGGTCCCGCCGGGACCGTCGGCTCCGAAATGGGTCATCGCGACCGAAAAGGCGCCCGACAGATTCGCCGTCGCGACGTCGAAGGCATCGCCGCGCGTGTCGCCGTCCTGCGTCGTGAGGATGATGCTGTTGCTGTCGACGTTCGTCGCGTCGATTGCCGGACCATCGTCCTTGAAGACGAGCGCGCCGCCGACGAGGACCATCGCCGACGCCTGATCGCCGTCGCCGTCGGTGACCGTCGCGGTCAGCCGGATCAGCGTCGACGACAGGGTGACGCTGTCGTCGGGGTTGGTCGTGTCGGGGTGCCGCACCGCGCGCATCTGGTCGAGCGTCGCGGTACCGTCGGGCGCGACGGACAGGCGGAAGGCGACGACCGAGGGCGAATCCTGCAGAACGCCCAGGACGACGTTGCCCGACGCTTCCATGATGATCTTTTGCCCGGTCGCGACATCGATCAGCCCCGACGCGCGGGTCACGTCGAAACTGTAGCCGATCGAGCTGCCCGCCATGTCGGCGCCGATCGTGACGTTGAACAGGCTCGCAAAATTGGCCGTGGCATTGGCTGCCAGGTTGGTTTCGTCGACGATCAGCAGCGCCGAAGGCGACCCCCGGCCGCTGATCGACGGGACATCGTCCGATACCGACAAATTGACCGTGCCTGCCGCCATATCGCCATCGGCATCGGTCGCTACGATGTCGATCGAGCCGAGGTCGGCGATGTCGTCGATCGTGATGTCGGGGTGCAGGCTGTAATTATATTGCAGCGTCATGGTGACGGTGGCGATATGGCCCGACACGTCGAGGTCGAGCACGACGACCGGATTGTCGTCGGAATCCCGGCCGATGATCTGCGTATCGGATTCGAGCGTCCAGCTGAGCCCGCCGTCGAGCATCGACAGGTCGCCGAAGCCGATCGAACTGATCGCGTCCGAGCCCTTTGTGAAGACGATCTGACCGCTCGCCGCGACGGGCTGGACGGCCGAAGGGGTCGAACCCGATTCGAGATTCTGGTCGTCGACCGTCAGGCCGATCGGCGCACTGGCACTCGGGTTGGTCCCGTCGGCGATGCGGATCTGCTGCAGCGCCGACGACTGATCGCCGTCGCCGTCGGTGATCGTGTAGGTGAAGTCGGCGTTGACGACGAAGGCATTCGTCTTGATCACCGGGTCGAAGGTCCAGGCGCCGCCGGCCTGGAAGGTGTAGCTGCCGTTCGCGTTGCTGTAACTCGTCGTTCCCGTCGCCGCGACCGCGACGACCACGCCGCCGATCGTGACCGAGGTGACCGTCGCGCGTCGGCGCCGCGGGTGTCGTTCGCGAGCAGATTGCCCGAAATCGGGGGGTGCGTCTTCGGCCACGGTGATGGAGGGGGCTGCGCGCGCGACCGGAACGTCGTCGACGACCCGGACGTCGAGGTTTGCGGCGGCCGTGCTGCCGTCGCTGTCGGTGATTTCGACCGCGAAGGATTCGGTGAGCGCCGCGCCGTTCGGCCCGCTGTGGAGCAGGCTGTTGTCGATCAGTTCGTAGCTGTAGCTGATCGTGCCGCCGATGACCTCGCCGGCCGGGTCGAGCACGGGCTCGAAATCGGTGATGGTGAGAATGCCGATCGCGGTGGTGATCGTCAGGCCCGGAACGATCGCGCCGTCGAACAGGGGTTCGCCCGCAACCGTGAGTGCGGCGATGCCGTCCGCCGCGTCGAAGCTGAAACTGCCCGTCTTGATGAGCGCATCGCCGTCGGGGTTCGATCCGTCGGAGAGATTGGCTTCGGTTACCGTCACCTCCGAACCTTCACCGTCCAGCCCGGTCAGCGTGACCCCGTCGTCGCGGCCGCGATGGTGATCGAGAGCGTCGCGGTTACCGCGTCGCCGTCGCCGTCGGTCAGCACATATTCAAAGGTCTCGATTAGCTCGTCGTCGCCGTCGAGCCCCTGCACCGCAGGATTCTCGGGGTCGAGCACATAGCGATAGCTGCCGTCCGACGCGATCTCGAGCGTCCCGTAGGCGCCGGCGGTGACGCCGTCGACCTCGCCGCTTTCGCCGCCGGACGAAATCGCGGTGACGGTCGCCCCGTCGGCACCCTCGGTGTCGCGGCCGCCGTCGTTTTCGGCGTCGGTCAGGACATTGCCCGTCGCTTCGTCGTCGAGCCCCAGCGTCAGGCTGTCGCTGTCGTCCCGCGCCACTGGAAGGTCGTCGAGAATGTCGATTTCGAAACTGGCCGATACGGTGTCGCCGTCGCGGTCGGTAATCGTGATCATGACCGGCTGCGACGCCGGATCGCCGGCGACATTGTCGGTCAGCACAAAGGCATATTCGATCGAGTCGGGATGGACCGCGATGATGTAGAAAATGCCCGTTTCGAGTTCGATTTCCTGGCCCGCGCCGGTGATTTCCACGCCGTTGATCATGATCGTCGCCGGGCCGTCGGCTGCGGCATATTGGATGACGCCGGCGGTGGCGTTGCTGTCGTCCCCGGCGCGCGATCCCGGCGCTTCGCCGGGGCGTGCGGGCAGGCCCGCCTCGTCGACGAGCGTTCCGTCGTCGCCCGCCGAAGGGACGATCAGGTCGGGCGCGGCGTCAGATATCTCGATCGACAGGGTGGCCGTCGCCGTGTCGCCGTCGCCGTCGGTGATCTGGTAAGTGAAGACGTCGGTGACGCCGCCCGGCGTGTCGGCGGACCGGATGTAGACATAATTGCCGTCGGGGGCGATCAGCAGGCGGCCGTACTGCCCGCTGATCGTCGTGCCGGTCGGCGCAAAGACGTTGCCGGTGCCGCTGCGGATACCCGTCACGATCGCTCCGTCGGCGCCGGGCGTATCGGCGCCCGCGCTGCCGCTGGTCGTGTCGACGCCGGTCACGACATTGCCGCGCGCGCTTCCTTCCGAAAGCGTGTCGGTATCGGGGCGCGCGGTCGGCGCATCGTCGGTGACCGTCAGCGTCAGCGTCGCGGTGGCGACGTCGCCGTCGCCGTCGGTGACCGTGATGGTCACCACCTCGGTCGCTGCGGGATCGGTGCTGTTGTCGGTCAGCGTGTAGCTATAGCCGATCAGCCCGGGTTCGATGCTGGTGATCGTGATCAGGCCGAGCGGCGTCGCGATCGTCTGGCCGACGCTCGTCACCAGGGTTCCGGCGACCGACACGGTGCTCGGCTGGTCGAGCGCGCTGATCTGGATGGTGCCGCTGATCGATTCGCCGGGCGAGGCCGGATCGGAGCCCGCCGGTTCGCCGCCGCGCTGAGGTAGCGCCGCCTCGGCCACGGTTGCGGTGGCCGAGGTGGCGCCAGCCGGCTGATCGGGGGTCGAGATCAGTATCTCCGGCTCATCGTCGATCGCGGTCGGAATGAGTTCGCGCGCCTCGCGGTCGGGCAGCGCGAAGTCGGTCGGGGGCAGGAGGTCGCCCAGCCCGAAGGGGTCGCCGATATTGCCCGGCGTCTGTTCGAAATTGCCGCCCGAACTTTGCGGCGCGCCGGCGGCGGGTTCGGGTTCCTGCGCCGCGATCAGCGCGGCGATCGTCGGTGCGGGGATGTTGATCGGGCCGATCTTGAACTGCGGAATCTGCAGCGCGCCGTCGACGATGACCCAGACCTGTCCGTCGGGCAGGGTGATGACGAGGTCGTTGCCCGACAATGCGATCGCGTCGAGGCGGGTTCCGGGCGGCAGTTGCACGACGCCGCCGGTGGCGGCGGGCATGACCCGCACAGCGTTCGGCGGAACGGCATGGGTTGCGCCGGCCGCATTGGCGGGCTGCTGAATCTGCCTTAGCTCCATCGCCTTTCGTTCCCCCTTCACCCCGGCGTCGCCGACGCCCGGCGCGGCCCCTGGTCAGGGGCGGCAAGCAACAAGCGACCCGCGCCGCGCTGCCGCGCCGGAAAGGCGCGAAGCGACGCTATGCGGTTGTGATCATGCTGGGTTCTCTTTGGCGCCCGTTTCCCGTGCGTGGTCACTGACCCGGCAAATACAAACCCAGGTCGCTGATTCTGCAATGGCAATTTGCGGTATGCGCTCCTATACTTTCGAGTAAATTCAGTATCTAATGGGTTAATAGAAATTAAACATCATTAAATGATCAAAATAAACTGTCCAATCTTTGGAAAATCTTGATGAAATTTAGCCAGTTTCCGGTGAACCACAGTGAAACGCTGGGCAATTAATGTTGATTTAAATCTTATATTTACCATTAAATTGTCTTCAGGAATCAGTATAGCGTGCCATCGATTTCGGAAGATAGGATGGTTTCCGTTCCGCGTGCCCCGCCGCCGCGGCGACGACGGCATAGCCCGCTTTCATGTCGGCGATCGTCCGCAAGCGGATGTCGGTTCCGCCGTCGCCGTCGGGTAGGCCGCAAGCGCCAGGATCATCGCGATGAGACTTTCGTACATGGAGGTTCGTCCGGATTGTCGGTGCCGTCGGTGTGCGTCGCGACGCCGGCCGCCGCCAAGGGGGCATGGCGGCGGATCCGGCGGGCCAGCGCCGCTGGCCGAACGCGGGGTCGACGGCCTGGCGGGCGCCGGTCGACCCTGTCTCTGCAGTGACTTTCCTTTATCGTACGGATGATCCTGACCCGTGCCATCCTTGACATGGTGATGCCAAAAGTCCTGGTTTTGCGTCATTCCCCGATGGGGACATCCCGAAAAAATAAGCAGGTGGCCTGCTGCGACACCGCCGCCACGCAAAAGCAGGGCGATCATGTCTTTGCAAACCCAAGGCTCGATCGGCGGGTTGCGGGCGAAAGCTGCCATTCATAATCCTCCCCGCTTGCGGGGAGGGGGACCGCCGCCGCAGGCGGTGGTGGAGGGGGGTCTCGGCCTCAGACGCCGCTTCAGGCCGAGAGCCCCCTCCGTCAGCGCTTCGC
>JACDQN010000021.1 GCA_015657575.1 Sphingopyxis sp. | reverse complement strand
CGGCGGGCGTCGTGCCTTGCGGGCGATGTGATCGGCGATTACCGCCTGCCCGGCGGCGCCCGCATCGGCCAGCGCTTCGCCTTCCTCGACCAGGCGCATTATTCGATGGTCAAGACCAATATGTTCAACGGCGTACCGCTCCCCTCGATCTGGCTGTGGGACAGCGAGACCGACGAACTGAAGCTGATCCGCGAATTCGGCTACGAGGACTTCAAGACCCGGCTGGGGTGATTTCCGCCAGCGCCTGATGGATATCGCTGACGACCACCGATCCCTCGCCGACCGAAGAGGCCACGCGCTTCACCGATCCCTTGCGCACGTCGCCGACGGCATAGATGCGCGGCCAGCTCGTCTCGAACCGGCTCGGCATGCGGTCGAGCGACCAGCCCGCCTTGACCAGTTCGAGCGGCGCGATGTCGGCACCGGTCTTCACGAAGCCGCGCTCGTCGCACACCATTTCCCTGGGCAGCCAGGTCGTATTCGGGCTCGCACCCAAAAAGAGGAACAGGAAACCGCAGTCGCAATGCCCCTCCTCGCCCGTCTCGCGGCAGCGATAGGTCAGTCCCGCAAGCCGATCCTCACCGTGCAGCGCGGTGACGTCGGTCGACGGAATGATCTCGATATTCGGATGTTCCTCGAGCCGTTTGACCAGATATTCGGACATCGTCTCGCGCAGGCTGGCGCGGCGGAAGATGACATAGACCTTCTTCGCGACGCTCGCGAGATAGATGGCGCCCTGCCCCGCCGAATTCCCCGAACCGACGATCGTCACCTCGGCGTTGCCGCACAGCTGCGCTTCCATCGGCGTCGCGCCATAATAGATGCCGCGGCCTTCATAGGATTCGATACCCTCGATCGGCAGGCTCTGATATTTGGCGCGCTCGCGACGACGACCGCACGGCTGCGCAGCTTGCGTCCGTCGGCCAGGTGCAGGCAATAGGCGTCGCCGTCGCGGCCGATCGATGCCGCGCGCACCGGCGACACCAGCCGGGCGCCGAATTTCTGCGCCTGCACCGTCGCCCGCCGCGCCAGCTCGTTGCCCGAGATGCCGGTCGGAAAACCGAGGTAATTTTCGATCTTCGACGATGTCCCCGCCTGCCCGCCAGGGGCAAGCGAATCGAGCGCGATGACCGTCAGCCCCTCCGACGCCGCATAGACCGCCGCGGCAAGCCCGCCCGGCCCGCTGCCGACGACGAGCACGTCGGCCGTCGCGCCGTCGGGAAGCAGATCGAGCCCCAGCGCGGCCGCCAGCTGTTCGGGCGTCGGCTGTACCAGCACCTCGGCCGCGCCCAGGATCGCGACCGGCAACTGATCCTCGCGCAGCCCGCGCTCGGCCATCAGGTGCGCAGCGACCGGGCCGTCGGCGGGGTCGAACCAGCGATGGGCGACGCCGTGCTTCATCAACAGATCGCGCATCGCATAGACGCTGCGGTCCATCGCCGCGCCGATGATGATCGTCACCGCGAATCCGCGATGCTTGCTGAACTCGCGCCGCGCCGACAATATGCGGATGAAGATATCCGAAAAATGGCTGTTGCCTGCGATCAGCCGCTGAAAATCGGCGTGCGCGATGCGCAATATCTCACCGTCGGCCCCCATTTCGACGCGCGACAGGTGCCGCTGACCGGTGAGCACCGACAGGTCGCCCGCGAATTGTCCATGCTCCATCCAGCCGACGCGCTTGCGCCCTTCGTCGGTCGACGCGAAAATATCGGTGTGGCCCGACAGCGTGACGATGCAATCGGGCGCCATCGCGCCCTCTTCAACCAGCAGATCACCGGCCTTGTGCGATTCGACCGTGCCGAAGCCCCGCAACTCGTCCAGTTCCTCGTCGGTGAATGTGTGATTGACCTCGGCGCGAGAAACCATGGCGGCAGAGTCCTTTCGGGTTTGGCTTGTCGATTATCCCTAGCGTTACCGAAAGCTTTTGTCTCTCCCTTGCCCCCGATCGGCGCACCTCAGCCCCGTTTCGCCGCGTGTGTTACCGCCTTGTTACAAAATTGCGCGATAGGGTCTTTACAGGGGGGACCCCCCTGGCATATATCGCCCTCCGCTGCCCCAGGGGGACTTCCAATAACCGCAAGGCAGCCTTTGTGTTGAACGTTATTTTTGGGGGTCCCTTGAGTTGCACCAGCATCATAGCGCCCACGGGCTGATTCAGGCACTTTCGCCGGTCGAACCTGTTACGCTTGTCCGCCCGCATGCCGCGCGGCGCGCAGCGCGTTTCTTCATCGAGCGATTTCCCGGCACGACCATGTATGCGGTCAAGGCGAATCCGTCGCCCGACCTGCTGCGCGTGCTGTGGGATTCGGTGTCACCCATTATGACGTCGCTTCGATCGCCGAAGTGCGCCTGGTCGCCCGCACGCTTCCCGAAGCGACGCTCTGCTTCATGCATCCGGTGAAGGCCGAGGAAGCCATTTCCGAAGCCTATTGGAAACATGGTGTGCGCACCTTCTCGCTCGACACGATGGACGAACTGGAAAAGATCGTCCGTGCGACCGAAGACGCAACCGACCTCAACTTGCTGGTGCGCCTCCGCGTCTCGTCCGATCATTCAAAGCTCAGCCTCGCCGCCAAGTTCGGCGCCGAAGCCGACGAAGTCGTCGAACTGCTGATGGCGACCCGCCAGGCGGCCGATGCGCTCGGCATCTGCTTCCACGTCGGCAGCCAGGCGATGACGCCGCACGCCTATGCGCAGGCGATGGAACGCGTCCGCGCCGCGATCGTCGCGGCGTCGGTCACGGTCGACATCATCGATGTCGGCGGCGGCTTTCCCTCGACTTATCCCGGCATGGAGCCCCCGCCGCTGGGCGCCTATTTCGAGACGATCCACCGCAGCTTCGAAAGCCTGCCGATCAGCTATTCGGCCGAACTCTGGTGCGAGCCGGGCCGCGCGCTGTCGGCCGAGTATAGCTCGCTGATCGTTCGCGTCGAAAAGCGCCGCGGCGAAGAGCTGTACATCAACGACGGCGCTTACGGAGCGCTGTTCGACGCCGCGCATGTCGGCTGGCGTTTTCCGGTCACGCTGCTGCGCGACGGCGACAATGACGATGCCGACATGGTGGCGTTCAGCTTTTACGGCCCGACCTGCGATGATCTCGACCATATGGCGGGTCCCTTCTTCCTGCCCGCCGACATCAAGGCGGGCGATTTCATCGAGATCGGCATGCTCGGCGCCTATGGCTGCGCAATGCGCACCAAGTTCAACGGCTTCGGCGCCGAGGAAACCCACGTCGTCAGCGACGAACCGATGGCGAGCCTCTACACCGGCGAAGTCGAACAGGAACGCCGCAGCGCTACAGTGACCAAGCTGTTCTGACAGACGCGCGATACGCAATAACGAGGGCCGGGGCAGCGATGCGCCGGCCCTTTTTCTTTTGGGGCAAGGCGCTAGATTGCGGCGCGCATGCAGCCCTTTCATCACATTCTGATCAACAATCTGGTCGCCAACATCACCAACTTCACGGTGTGGTTCGCGATCACCTTCTGGATTTTCCTCGAAACCCGGTCGGTGTTCGCGACGGGGATGATCGCGGGCATCTATCTCGTCCTCACCGCAATGCTCGGAATCTGGTTCGGCAGCCTCGTCGACCATCACCGCAAGCGGACGATGATGATCGTCTCCAGCCTGGCCTCGCTCGCGATTTACGGCCTGGCGCTCGGAATCCACGCCTTCGATCCCGGTGCCCGCAGCGCGGATACGTCGGGCGTCGGCCTATGGCTCTTCGTCCTGCTGACGATGTTCGGCGTCATCATCGGCAATATCCGCATGATCGCATTGCCCACGCTTGTAACACTGCTCGTGCCCGAGGACCGGCGCGACAAGGCCAATGGGCTGGTCGGCATGGTCAGCGGCATTGGTTTCCTCACCACGTCGGCGATCAGTGGGTTCCTCGTCGCGTCGGGCGGCATGGTCGCGACGCTGACCTTTGCGATCGCCCTGTCGTCCGTTGCGGCGCTCCACCTGCTTTTCGTCCCCGTCGACGAAGCGCGCGCCACCGACGCGGCGCATGACGAACCGCGCCGCGTCGATCTCGCGGGCACCTTCCGCCTCGTTACCGCCGTTCCGGGCCTGTTCGCGCTGATCCTCTTTTCCGCCTTCAATAACCTGCTTGGCGGCGTCTTCATGGCGCTGATGGACGCCTATGGGTTGTCGTTGATGGAGGTCGAGCAATGGGGCCTGCTATGGGCGTTCGTCTCCTGCGCGTTCATCCTCAGCGGTGCGCTGATCGCACGCACCGGGCTCGGCGCGAACCCTGTGCGGACATTGTTGCTCGTCAATCTGATCATCTGGGCGGTCGCCGCGGTCTTCACGATCCAGTCGTCGATCCCCCTGCTCACCCTGGGCTGTTTCCTCTGGCTCTTTCTCGGTCCTTACGCCGAAGCCGCCGAACAGACGACCCTGCAGAAAGTCGTCCCCTTCGAACGGCAGGGCCGGGTCTTCGGCTTTGCCCAATCGGTCGAGCTCGCCGCCTCGCCGCTCACCGCCTTTCTCATCGCGCCGCTGACGCAATTCGTCTTCGTCCCGCTGATGACCACCGGCTGGGGCGCCGACGCGATCGGCGACTGGTACGGCCGCGGGCCCGAACGCGGCATCGCGATCGTCTTCACCATCGCGGGCCTGCTCGGCGTCGTTGCCACCGCGGCCGCCTTTGCGTCCCACTCCTATCGCCGGATATCGTCTGCTTACGCCGCCGATACCAACGCCATGACGCCTGCGGTCGAGTAGGATATCCCGCTTCACCTAGCAGCGCTTCCGTCAGTTGAACTTCGCCGGTTGCAAAGTCGGCGCCGCGCCCTAGCATCGCCGCGAATACAGGGGGGAACCAAGATCATGTCGCAAAGCCTGCTCGCGCCCGGTGCGGTCCTGGCGCTCTGGACAATCATCATGTTCGGTTGGGTCGCCGCCACGCGCTTTCCGGCGCTCAGAAAGGCCGGGATCGATCTTTCCAAAGCTCCGCCGGGCGGGCGCGGCGCCGATCTTGAAAATATCCTGCCGCGCGAGACCAATTGGAAGTCGCACAACTACACGCATCTGCTTGAACAGCCGACGCTCTTCTATGCCGTGATCATCTTCCTGCACCTGTCGGGCGGCAACACCGACCTTACGCGCGGCCTTGCTTGGGCCTATGTCGTGCTGCGCATCATCCATAGCGTCTGGCAGGCGACGGTGAACCGCATCCCGGTTCGCTTCATCCTTTTCCTGCTGTCGACCTTTTGCCTGCTTGCGCTGTCGCTGCTGGCCGTGATTGCAACTCTGGGTTGAGGGGAGAGAAGAATGGACACGAACGCAATTTTAGGGCCGGTCGCGACGCTCGCGCTCTGGTCGATGGTCATGTGGGTGTGGATGTACGCCACGCGCATTCCCGCGATGCAGCGCGCAAAGATCGACGCCAAGAATCTTGTCGGCACGACGGGGCGCGGGCTCGACGATGTGCTGCCCGCCGAAGTCCAGTGGAAGGCGCACAACTACAATCATCTGATGGAACAGCCGACAATCTTCTACGCCGTCGCGCTCGCGCTCGCCGTCGGCGGCATGGGCGGCGGGCTCAATACGCAGCTCGCCTGGGCCTATGTCGGCCTGCGCATCCTGCACAGCCTCGTCCAGGCGACGGTTAACCGCGTCATGTGGCGCTTCGGCATCTTCGCGCTCGCCAGCCTCGCCCTGCTCGCCCTGTGCCTGCACGCCTTCATGGGGTTCGTGCTGCACTGATCTCAGCGTGAGAAGCGCGCGGCCAGTTCCACGTGGTCGACCAGCGGAACTGGCCGACGGGCTGCACCCAGTCGAGCGTGTAACCGCCCGCAATCAGCATCTTCGCATCACGCGCGAAGCTTGCCGGATTGCAGCTGACATAGGCGATCACCGGCGCTGCGGATGCGGCCAGCTGTTTCACCTGCTCCTCCGCCCCGGCACGCGGCGGATCGAGGATGATCGCGCCGAAGCGGTTCAGCTCGGCGGGCACCAGCGGACGGCGGAACAGATCGCGATGCTCGGTCGCGACCAGCGCCCGGGCGCGGTTCGCCGCACCCGTCAGCGCCGCGATCGCGTCGCGCGCGCCCTCGGCCGCGTAGACTTTGCGCCCGGCCTGCATCGATAACGCGAAGGTGCCGACCCCCGCGAACAGATCGGCGACCGCGCCGGCATCGCCGATGGCGCGGCGCACGGCCTCGACCAACGCCGCCTGCCCCGCGCCCGTCGGCTGCAGGAAGGCAAAGGGCGGCACTTCGACGAGAATGTCGCCAAAGCGCATCGTCGGCGGCTCGGGCTGCCACAGGATTTCGAGGCCATCGCCCTGATCGATCGCAAAGCGCGCCAGCCTGTGCGTCCCGGCAAAATCCTGTAGCGCCATCGCAGCATCGAGCCCTTCGGCCTTCACGCCCTCGAGGATCAACTCGACTCCTTGGTCGAGCATCTGCATCTTGACCTTCACCGGACGCCGCTGCTGCGCGATCATGGTTAGCAGCTCGCGAACCGGCGCGATCAGCGCGAACAGCTCGGGCATCAGCAGCGGGCATTGCCGCATGTCGACGATCTGGTTGCTCTGCGCGGCGTTGAAGCCGATCGCGACCTGCTTGCCCGCCCGCAGCGCGGTCAGCGCGGCCCGGCGGCGGCTCTCGGGCGGCGACAGCAGCGCCGACAATATCTCGCCGGCCGCGATATCCTGCCCGGCAAGCGCACCGACCACCCGGTCGCGCACGAAATCGGCCAGCGCCCCCTCGGCGACATGCTGCAACTGACATCCGCCGCACTTGCCGAAATGGCGGCAAACGGGATCGGCGCGGTTCGGGCCAGGGATCAGAATTCCGTCGTCGCGCACGCGGTCGCCCGGGACCGCGCCCGCCACATGGCGGCCGTCGGCGGTCACACCATGCGCGCGCGGCGATGCGCTCGATCAGCGCGCTGTCCGTCATTCTATTCCCTAACCAGATCGTCGGCGACAAGGCCGGGGCCTATACGCGCGGCCTGCGCGATATGCCAGCCCACCGCGGCAACCGCCGCATCGAAGGCGTCGCCACCGCGCGCCAGCATCGCACCGCACGCGCCCGCCAGCACGTCGCCGCTTCCCGCCGTCGCAAGCCAGGGACTGCCGGGCCACGCCGCGGCGACACGGCCGTCGGGCGCCGCGACGATCGTGTCGGCGCCCTTGTAGATCACGACCGCCTGCGTCCGGACCGCGGCCGCCTTCGCGCGGTCGATCTTGCTGCCGTAAAGCTGCGGGAACGCTTTCGCGAACTCGCCCTCGTGCGGCGTCAGGATCGCCCGCCGCGGCGTTTCCGAAAGCCGCGGCAGCGCCGCCGCGATCGCGGCGGCATCGAGCACCAGCGGCTTTCCCGAATCGAGCGCGGCCTCGACGTCGAAGAGCAGTTCGTCGCCCGCCGGAAAGCCCGGCCCGATCACCACAGCGCCGACGCGCGGATCGTCGAGCCGTTCGCCGAACTTCTCGTCGCTTTCGGTAATGATCGCCGAAAAGGGCGCGCGTTCGGCGCCGTCGAGCACGACATAACCCGCCCCCGCACGCAGCGCCGCCGCCGCGGTCAGCCCTGCCGCGCCGCGCATCGGCCCGGCAAACACCAGCACCATCCCGCGCGTGAATTTATGCGCCGAGGGGGTGGGTGCCGCTTCCTTCCATCGCGGCAGGCTGCGCATCGTCCGGCTCGCCGCGACACCGATGGGCGCCAGCAGCACGCGCCCGCATCCCGCCGCCGCCGGCAGCAGCACATGCGCCGGCTTCAGCGCGCCGAGCGCCAGCGTCACATCAGCGGCAAGCGGCGGCGTCCAGTCGGACGCTCCGTCGCTATCGACCCCGCTCGGCACATCGACCGCCAGGATACGCGCATCTGCGAACCCGCGCAGGATCGTCGCCAGCTCATCCGATACCGGCCGCGACAGCCCGACCCCGAACAGGGCATCGACGACCAGCGGCGCAGGCGTCGTGCGGGCATCGAGAATTTCTACCGCCCCGGTCCATCGCGCGCGCGCCGCTTGCGCCAGCTTCGTCGTCGGCTCGCCCGACGCGGCGACGCGCACCGCCACGCCGCGCTCGGCGAGCAGCCGCGCCGCGACATAACCGTCGCCGCCATTGTTGCCCGGGCCGCACAGAATCAGAATCGGCGCGTCCGCCGCCATCCGCCAGGCGATATCGGCAACCGCCGCGCCGGCAAGGTCCATCAGTTCGGCAAGCGACGTCCCTGGATCGCGCACGCGGCTCGGCCTCGCGCATCGCCTTGGCGGTCAGGATCGGGGCATCGGCGGGAACGGACATCGCCCTTTCCCTCTAGCAGATTAGCGCGAAAAGTCGCGCTACTTCGCCCCGCCCGTATTCGCGGGCAGGCGGTAACGGTCGGCGCCGATCGCCACTTCGATCATGCCGTCGCCGACGATGGCGACCTTCGCCGGTTCCGCCCCATCGGCCGAGACGACACCGCGCCCGTCGGTCGTGATCTGCAGGCGGCGATATCCGGTATCGGGGCGCCCGACGACCAGCACAACGCCGTCGGCGCCGGTCATCTCCTCGACGGTACAGGTGCGGTCGAACAGCTTGGCGCCCTCCAGCGCGCAGTCGATACGCCCATCCGCCGCCGCTTCGCGCGATCCGCGCGCCTCGGCTTCGACGAGCGCGCCATTGTCGGGCGTACTGTCGCAGCCCGCGAGCGCGAGCAACATCAGCAATGCCCCCCCCGAAACGCTTCATCCCTTGCCCTTCAGCTGCGACAGGTCGCGCACCGCGCCTTGTGCGGCACTCGTCGTCATCGCGGCATAGGCCTGAAGTGCTACCGAAACCTTGCGCGGGCGGGCCTTCGCGGGCTGCCACGCCGACTCGCCCTTCGCCTCCATCGCGGCGCGGCGCTCGGCCAGCACGCTGTTGGCGACCGCCAGCGTGATCATCCGCGACGGGATGTCTATATTGATCAGGTCGCCATTCTCGACCAGCCCGATCGTGCCGCCCTCGGCCGCCTCGGGCGAGACATGGCCGATCGACAGCCCCGACGTACCGCCCGAAAAACGCCCGTCGGTGATCAGCGCGCAGGCGGCGCCCAGCCCCTTCGATTTGAGATAGCTCGTCGGATAGAGCATTTCCTGCATGCCCGGCCCGCCCTTGGGCCCTTCATAGCGGATGACGACCACGTCGCCCGCCTCCACTTGCCCGGTCAGGATGCCCGCAACCGCCGCGTCCTGGCTTTCATAAACCTTGGCGGGGCCCGAAAATTTGAGGATGCTCTCGTCGACCCCCGCGGTCTTCACGATACAGCCGTCGAGCGCGATATTGCCCGACAGCACCGCGAGGCCGCCATCCTTGCTGAACGCATGATCGGCAGAGCGGATCACCCCTCCCTCGCGGTCGAGGTCGAGGCTGTCCCAGCGCCGGTCCTGGCTGAACGCCGTCTGCGTCGGCACGCCGCCCGGCGCCGCCATGAAGAATTTCTGCACATCGGGATCGTTGGTGCGCGAAATGTCCCATTTGTTCAGCGCATCGCCCATCGTCGCGCTGTGCACCGTGGGCAGATGCGCGTGGAGCAGTCCCGCGCGTTCGAGCTGGCCGAGGATCGCCATGATCCCGCCGGCGCGGTGGACATCCTCCATATGGACGTCGCTCTTCGCCGGCGCGACCTTCGACAGGCACGGCACGCGCCGCGACAGCCGGTCGATGTCCTCCATCGTGAAATCGACCCCGGCTTCAAACGCAGCGGCGAGCAGGTGCAGCACCGTATTGGTCGATCCGCCCATCGCGATGTCGAGGCTCATCGCATTTTCGAACGCCTCGAAGGTCGCGATATTGCGCGGCAACACGCTCTGATCGTCTTCCTCATAATGGCGGCGGCACATTTCGACGACGATCCGCCCCGCGCGCAGGAACAGCTCCTTGCGGTCGGCGTGCGTCGCCAACGTCGATCCATTGCCCGGCAGCGACAGCCCCAGCGCCTCCGTCAGACAGTTCATCGAATTGGCGGTGAACATGCCCGAACAGCTGCCGCAGGTCGGGCACGCCGAGCGTTCGATCGCGGTGACTTCCTCGTCGCTATACTTCTCGTCGGCGGCGGCGACCATCGCGTCGACCAGATCGAGCGCGACCTCCTTGCCCTTGATCACGACCTTGCCCGCCTCCATCGGACCGCCCGACACGAACACGACGGGAATATTGATACGCAGCGCCGCCATCAGCATGCCCGGCGTGATCTTGTCGCAGTTCGAAATGCACACCATCGCGTCGGCGCAATGCGCGTTGACCATATATTCGACGCTGTCGGCGATCAGGTCGCGGCTTGGCAACGAATAGAGCATGCCATCATGCCCCATCGCAATGCCGTCATCGACCGCGATGGTATTGAATTCCTTGGCGACCCCGCCATGCGCCTCGATCTCGCGCGCGACCATCTGGCCCAGGTCCTTCAGGTGTACATGGCCCGGCACGAACTGCGTGAAGCTGTTGACCACCGCGATAATCGGCTTGCCGAAATCGCTGTCCTTCATCCCCGTCGCGCGCCACAGGCCGCGCGCACCGGCCATGTTGCGGCCGTGGGTGGTGGTGCGTGAACGATAAGAAGGCATTTGAGCAAGTCCTGATAATAATATTTCAAGAATGAGCGAAGAAACGTGCCCTACACGCCTATCTAGCGATATACAATGACAGTTTGTTGCACATGCGAGCAAGCCGCTCGGCAAAAAGCGCCTGACCCGCGGCGTCGGCCACCAGATCCTGCCGCATCTCGATGCCCACATAGGGAATGCCATTGGCCTCGGCGTGGCGGTTCATCGTGGCGTTGAGCAGTTTGCCCGAATAGGGCTGCTGATCTCCGACGATCATCTCTTCGGCTTCCAGCGCCGAAATGGCTGCCCCCGCCAGCCGCTCATCCTCATTATAGAGCACCCCGACATGCCAGGGCCGCGCTTGGTCGGGATGCGCCGACAGCGCAGGCGTGAAGCTGTGCAGCGACAGGATCATCGCGGGCCGGTGTGCCGCGATCGTCGCCGCGATATGATCATGATAGGGCCGGAAAAAGCGCGCCAGCCTTGCCTCGCGCGCCGCATCGTCGAGCGCATTGCCCGGAACCGCATGTCCGTCGCTCGCGATCGGCAGCACGCCGGGCGCGTCTTCATCGCGGTTGCAGTCGACCACCAGCCGCGACACGCTGCCGAGGATCGCCGCGTCGACCGCGCCCGCCGCGAGGAGCAACGCCGCGACCTCCGCCACGCCGATGTCGATCGCGATAT
>JACDQN010000188.1 GCA_015657575.1 Sphingopyxis sp. | reverse complement strand
GCGGCAAGGTGCTGTTCGTCGGCACAAGCGCCAGGCGCAGGGCCCGATCGCCGATGCGGCCCGCGCTTCGGGTCAGCACTTCGTCAATCACCGCTGGCTGGGGCGGCATGCTCACCAACTGGAAGACGATCTCGAACTCGATCAAGCGTCTCAAGTCGCTCGAAGAGCAGCTTTCGGGCGACACCTCGGGCCTGACCAAGAAGGAAGTGCTCAACAAGACCCGCGAACGCGACAAGCTCGAGCTCAGCCTCGGCGGCATCCGCGACATGGGCGGCATTCCCGACGTGATGTTCGTGATCGACGCGAACAAGGAAGAGCTGGCGATCAAGGAAGCCAACGTCCTCGGCATCCCGGTCGTCGCGATCCTCGACTCGAACGTCTCGCCCGATGGGATCGCTTTCCCGGTTCCGGCGAACGATGACGCCGCGCGCGCCATTCGCCTCTATTGCGACGCGGTTGCAGGCGGCGACCCGTGGCGGCCAGCAGGCTCGCGCCGATCGCGGCGAAGACCTGGGCGCGGCCGTCGAGCCGACCGCCGAGCCGGTCCTCGTCGAAGAAGCCCCGGCTGCCGAAGCCGCTGCTCCGGTGACCGAGGACGAACAGGTTCCCGCCGAAGCGGCTGCCGAAACCGAACGTCAGAGCGACGCCTAATCCGCTCGCGGTATGACGGGACGGTGCGGCAATAGCCTCGCGCCGTCCCTGTCATCCCTTTGACTTATCGCCCCGCCATGCGCGCGCGTCCCGCAGGCCGAAACGGGCCTGCCCTTTTGGAAAGGAACACCCCATGGCTGAGATTACGGCCGCTCTCGTCAAGGAACTGCGCGACCGCACTGGCGCAGGCATGATGGACTGCAAGAAGGCGCTCGCCGAAAACAACGGCGACATCGAAGCGTCGATCGACTGGCTGCGCACCAAGGGCCTCGCCGCCGCCGCCAAGAAGGCGGGCCGCGTCGCCGCCGAAGGCCTCGTCGGCTTTGCGACCGACGGCACCAAGGGTGCGCTGGTCGAAGTGAACAGCGAAACCGACTTCGTCGGCAAGAACGAGCAGTTCCAGGAATTCGTCCGCGAAGTGACCAAGGTCGCGCTTGCGGAAGGCATCACCGACATCGAAGCGCTAGGCGCTGCTACCTATCCGACCGGCGGCACCGTCGCGGAAAAGCTGACCAGCAACATCGCGACGATCGGTGAAAACCAGTCGCTGCGCCGCGCCGCCGTCCTGTCGGTCGGCTCGGGCGTCGTCACCGGCTATGTCCACAACGCGGCCGCGCCCGGCATGGGCAAGATCGGCGTGCTGATCGCGCTCGAATCGACCGCCGGCGCCGACGTTCTCGAACCGCTCGGCAAGCAGCTCGCGATGCACGTCGCCGCCGCTTTCCCGCTGGCGCTGAACGGCGACGACCTCGACGCCGACCTGGTTGCGCGCGAACGTGCGATCGCCGAGGAAAAGGCCGCCCAGTCGGGCAAGCCTGCCGACATCGTCGCCAAGATGGTCGACGGTTCGATCGCCAAGTACCGCAAGGAAAACGCTCTCCTTTCGCAGCTCTTCGTGATCGACGGCAAGACCCCGGTCGCCGAAGTCGTCGCGGCAGCCGGCAAGGATGTCGGCGCGACGATCACGCTCAAGGGCTTCGTCCGCTTCCAGCTCGGTGAAGGCATCGAGAAGGAAGAAAGCGACTTCGCGGCAGAAGTCGCGGCGGCCGCCGGCGTCTAAAAAGAATCGGGGCTGTCGGCAAGGCGATCGCTTATCCCATTTTCGTCACCCCGGACTTGATCCGGGGTCCCGCTGTCAACGTCGCAAAGCGGGATGCCGGATCAAGTCCGGCATGACGAGAATGAGAGGTCGGTGCCGTGACGCAGTCCGCTTGGCAATGGCGCGCGCCTTCACTAGGGTGCGCGCCATTCGCATATGTTGAGTTTGCAAGAGGTTCCCCCCGACATGGCTTTGCCCGGCATGAAACGCATTTTGCTCAAGCTGTCGGGCGAGGCGCTGATGGGGTCGACCCCCTTCGGTATCGACCCCGAGACCGTCGCGAGCATGGCCGCCGAGGTCAAGGAGGCGAAGGATCGCGGGCTCGAAATCTGCCTCGTCATCGGCGGCGGCAATATCTTTCGCGGCATGGCGGGCGCCGCCAAGGGCATGGACCGCGCGCAGGCCGATTATATGGGCATGCTCGCGACCGTGATGAACGCGCTCGCGATGCAGAACGCGCTCGAACAGCTTGGCGTCCAGACGCGCGTCCAGTCGGCGATCGAG
>JACDQN010000187.1 GCA_015657575.1 Sphingopyxis sp. | reverse complement strand
CCGCGTGTGCTTGGGAGCCGCGCCAATATGGCCCTCGCTTCCCCCTGTCAACCGTCGCTTTATTCCTTTGTTCGATTTAATCGGTCGCGCATCTCGTCGACGGTGGTCAAGGTGCCGCGTTCGAACAGGAATCCCGCCAGATCGGGCGTACCGGTGGACTGAAGAACGGTCTGCAAAATCAGCAGCAACGGCACGGCCAGCAGCGCGCCCGGCGTACCCCAAACCCAGCCCCAGAAGCTGAGCGACACCAGAATCAGCAACGGATTGATGGTGAGGCGCTTGCCCAGCACGAGCGGGGTGATCAGATTCGCCTCGACCGTATGGACGCCGATGAAAAGAATCGCGGGCAGCAACGCAAACCCCACCGCATCGAAGGTCATCAATCCGCCGAGCCCGAGCAGCACCGCGGCGACGATCGGGCCCAGATAGGGCACGAAATTGCAGATGCTGACGATCCCGCCCCACATGAACGGCGACGGCATGCCGATCGCCCACAACAGCAGCGAGACGAGCAAGCCGAGGATCGCGTTGATCATCGTGATCGTCGCAAGATAGTCGGCGGTCGCATCGACGACATTCTGGATCACGCGCGCGGTCTGCATCGCGCCGTCGAAGCTGCCGCGCCGGCGGATCGTGCCCTTGCGCAGCCGCGTCCAGCCGGACAGGAAGAAAAAGATCACCAGCACCGCGAAGAAGAGCTGGATCGCCGCCGCCGGTGCCGACGAGATGAAATAATCGACGACCGAAGTCGGTGCGGTCGCCGCAACGGCTTGCGCCGTCGCCTCGGTGCCCGACGCGACCGACATCAGGGTGCGGTCGACAAATTTCTGCAGCGTCGAATAGAAATCGATCAGCGGCGCAAGATTGCTCTGAATACGCGGGATCGATTCGGGAAGCCGCGCGAACCAGCCGGTGGCCGGCACCACGATGATCGCCAGCGCGGCATTGATCAGCGCGAGGAAGCCCGTGAGCGCCAGAAAGGCCGCAAGCGCCGACGGCACACCGCGGCGTTCGAGCCACTCGAGCGGCGGCACCAGCGCGATGGCGATGACGATCGCGGCGGTCAGCGGCAGGAAGAATTCGGCGCCGGCCTGCAACGCGAACGGCAGCCCGAGGCAAAAGGAAGCGCCTAAAATCAGCGCCAGCGCGGCGAGCAGCCGGTCGCGGCGGAAATCGTCGATCTCGATCTGGTGCAGGGGATTGTCGCGCGGCGGCCGCGCGCCCTGCTCCCCCCCTGTCCTCTGCCACGCCCTCTTCCTCCTGTTTCCGTCGTTTCTTCTACGCCAGCTTCGCGTCACGCGCCAGCGGCCCGCTGCGCGATGCGTTGCGCCAGGATTATGTCCCCAATTGGGCCATAAGGCGCTTTTCTATCGGTATTTTAACCAGAAATTACCCTTTTTCTCCGAAGGCTGATCGCAAGGACCAGCCATTCGGAGTTTAGACCATGATGAAAGCGCCTGTGGGGGGCGCGAAGCATCATCAGCTTCTTCCCTCTTGTTCACTCATCGCGTGCGCCGTCGCGCTCGCCCTGCCGGCACAGGCAGAGGCCGCGGGAACGCGCGCCGGATCGACGATCAGCAACACCGCGAGTGCCAGTTTCGACACCGGCGGCGGCACGCAGACGGTCAATTCGAACACCGTTGACCTGCGCGTCGACGAACTGCTCGACGTGACGGTGGATTCGAGCGATCCGGCGGACGTTCCGACGACGCCGGGCGCGACCAACCAGTTGCTGACCTTCTCGGTCACCAACAGCGGCAATGGCGAGGAAGCCTTTGCGCTGACGACGATCGCCAACGCGGGCGGCGACAATTACGATCCCGTCGTCACGCAAATCTATATCGACAATGGCGACGGCGTTTTCGACGCCGGCACCGACATGCTCTACACGCCGGGTGCGAACGACCCGGTGCTCGACCCCGACGAAAGCATCCGCGTCTTCGTGCTTGCCACGACGCCCGGGACGGTCGTCGACGGCAATCGCGGCATCGTCAGCCTCAATGCGGCGGCGAAGACGGGTATCGGGGCGCCGGGGACCATCTATGCCGGCGCCGGCGAAGGCGGCGGCGATGCGATCGTCGGCTCGACCGGCGCCGACGGCCGCGATGCGGGCGCCTATGTGGTGTCGGCGGCGGCAGTCTCGCTCGTCAAATCCGCGGTCATCGTCGATCCGTTCGGCGGTGCCGAGCCGGTTCCGGGTGCCGAGATCACCTATACGCTCACGGTAACCGTCGCGGGTTCGGGTTCGGTGAGCGGGCTTGCCATCACCGATAATATTCCCGCCGATACCAGCTATGTCGCGGGTTCGATCACGCTCGGCGGGACCGGCCTGACCGACGCGGCCGACGCCGATGCCGGCGATTACAACGGCACGCGCATCAACGTCACGCTCGGCACCGTCGCCGGCGGCCAGACGCGCACCGTCACCTTCCGGACAAGGATCAACTGATGCGCAAGCTTCTCTTTCTCCTGCTCGCGGCATTCGCCCCGGCCCAGGCGCTCGCCGCCGATCGGGTGGATCTCGACAACCAAGTCTTCCTCGAACGGGTGACGACCGATGCCAATGGCAAGGAGCGCGTGCTGCTCGAAGAGCCGAAGGTCGTCGTTCCGGGGGACCGGCTCGTCTTCGTGCTCAACTATCGCAATGCCGGCGCGCAGCCGGCGGATCGGTTCGTGATCACCAACCCGATGCCCGCGGCGGTCAGCTTCGCAGACGCGGGCAACACCCAACCCATCGTTTCGGTCGATGGCGGCAAGCAGTGGGGACTGCTTTCCGACCTCTCCGTCGCGATGGCCGACGGTACGCGCCGCGCGGCGCAGGCCGCCGACGTCACGCACATTCGCTGGGCCTTCGCCAAACCGATTCCGGTCGGCGGCACGGGCAAGCTCATGTTTCGGGGAGTTGTCAAATAACCGATTGAAAATAACCGCTTAACGGCTGCCAGCGGTGGGGAATCGGCGGCCGACACAAGCCTAGGAGCTCAGCTATGACCAGCAAGCTGACTTACTGGGGTGTCATCGGTCTGGCAGCGGCAACCGCCGCTGCCAGCCCGGCTTATGCAGCCGGGACCACCGCAGGCGCCTCGATTCAGAATACCGCCACCGTCACCTATCAGGTTGGTGGCGTCTCGCAGGGATCGCAGACCGCATCCGACACCTTCATCGTCGATCGCAAGATCAACGTGCTCGTCGAAGAAGTGGGGACGGTCACGACCAACGTCTTTCCGGGACAAAATAACGCTGTCACGACGTTCCAGCTGACCAACAGTTCGAACGAAGTGCTCGATTTCGCCCTGGCCGTTACGCAGACGGCTAGCGGTACGATCGCCGCACACGGCGGAAGCGATTCGTTCGACGTCGGCACAGTAAGAATCTACCGCGACAACACGTCGACGGGGACCGTCGGCAGCTGGGATGCGGGCGATGCGCTCGTGACCTATATCGACGAACTGGCAACCGACACGCCGATCCGGCTGTTCGTGGTCGCCAACGTGCCGACCGGCCTCGCCAACGGAGCGGTTTCGGGCGTGACGCTCCGCGCCACCGCGCGCGAAGGCGGTACCGCCGGGACGCAAGGGGCGGCGATCACCCAAACGACCGGCGCCAACACGGCCCTCAAGGACACCGTCTTTGCCGATCCGGCGGGCGCGGCTGGCGATGCGGCACGCGACGGATCGCATAGCGCTGGCGACGATTACACGGTGCAGACGGCGACGCTCGGCGTCACCAAGAGCAGCCGCGTGATCTGGGATCCGATGAATTTGACGACCAATCCAAAGCTCATTCCGGGCGCGGTGGTCGAATATTGCATCGCGGTCGCCAACACCGGCAGCGCCGATGCGACGACGGTTGCGATCAACGACCCCGTCCCGGGGCAGCTGACGTTCCTGGGCACCGGGGATCCGAACAGCCTGACGAACGGGCCGATTGCGATGAACGGGACGGTCACCGGCGGCACCTGCAATGCCGACGGTACGTCGGGCGGCAATTATACCGCGCCGAACGTCACGGGCACGATTGCCACGGTCGCGGCGGGCGCAACGCGCACGCTCGTTTTCCGCGCGACCGTCAACTGATCGACGTTACGAGCGGGGTAGCGGACGCCGGCTGAAACGTCGGCTCCGCTGCCCCCCTTCGGGGCCCGTCATGCGCTTCATCCGGAAATCCTTTGGCCTGGCGACCGCATTCGTTGCGGCAGCAACGCTGCCCGCGATCGCGACGGCGCGCGCGCAGGTGATTTCCAATACCGCCTCGGCGCAATGGATCGACGGCGGGCGCCCCGGCCAGACGCTGTCGAACCGCGTAGACGTGACGGTCGCGTCGCGCCCGCCTGAACAGCCGCTGATCAAAACCTATCGGCTGCTGGACGAAGGGGGAGACAAATCGGCGCCGCTTGCCCCGACCCAATGCGGAGGTTCGGTCATCGCGGCAGCGCAAAGCGCCCGCACCGGCAGCGGCAGCCTGATCCAGCTTGCCGGTGCCTATGCCGGCATCCCGACCAGCCCGGCTTCGCTGCAGAGCGCGGATTCCTTCCGCGCCGGCGAAGTGCTGGTCGTCGGTGTCACGCTCGCATCGGCCAACGCCGATCCGCAGGCGCGCGACACCCTTCCCGTGACGCTCGACCTCGCCAATGGCGACAGCGAGCAGATCACGCTGACCGAAACGGCGATCGACAGCGGCGAATTCGTCGGCTTCATCAACACGATCGGGGTTCCGCCGCCGGTCGTGGCGGGCGATTGCCGCCTATCGGTCAACCCCGGGGCGCCGCTCCAGCTGCGCGTGACCGACCGGGCGAATGCCAGCCTGGTCGCGATTGCGACGATCGACTTCCTCGTCGATCCCTTCGGCATCGTGTTCGACAGCGGCGACGGTGCGGCCGTACCGGGCAGCCGCGTCACACTGATCAACACCGCGACGGGCCAGCCCGCGCAGGTGTTCGGCGACGACGGCGTATCCGCCTATCCCTCGACGGTCATCACGGGGCAGAATGTCACCGATGCGAGCGGGAGGGTCTATAGCTTCCCCCCCGGCGACTATCGCTTCCCCTTCGTGGCGCCCGGCTCCTACCGACTGGTGGTCGAGCCGCCCGCGCCCTATACTGCTCCCTCGACATCGAGCGCCGCGGATCTTGCGGGCCTCCGCCGTCCCGACGACGGCCTGCCCTTCACCATCACCGATGCGAGCTACAGCCGGCCCTTCACGCTCGACAGCCCCGCGCCCGTGCGCGTCGACATTCCTGTCGACAAGCCCGGCCTGCCGCTGACGCTGCGCAAGACGACGTCGACCGCGGTCGCGGTGCCGGGCGATGTCGTGCAATACCGGATCGAGGTCGCGAATGGCGACGCGCAGCGCACGACAGGCGCGGTGACGGTCAGCGATACGCTGCCCGTCGGCATGCGCCTGCGCGCCGACACGGTGCGCGCGAACGGAACGCGCATCGATGCGGCCGTGAACCCCAACGGGCGCGATTTCACCGTCACCCTGCCCTCGATCGCGCCCTCGGATACGGTCCTGCTCACTTACCTGGCTGAAGTCGTCGTCTCGGCACAGCCGGGAAGCGCGCTCAACCGCGCCTCGGCTGCCGACAATCGCGGCAGCCAGAGCAACATCGCCGAGGCGACGATCTCGATCAAACGCGACCAGCTCGGCGACCGCATGACTATCATCGGCCGCATCACCGACGGCGGCTGCGACGTGAACCCGGGTAAGGCGCCGGGCGTCGCGGGCGTCCGCGTGATGCTGCAGGACGGCAGCTATACCGTCACCGACGAGGACGGCCGCTATCATTTCGAGGGCGTTCGCCCCGGGCTGCACGTCGTCCAGATCGATCCGTCGACGATGCCGCTCGACCGCGCGCCGATCGACTGCGCCCGCTCGACCGCGAGCGCAGGCAGCCCGATCTCGCGCTTCGTCGAAGGCCGCGGCGGTTCGCTGAAGCGCGCCGACTTCCGCGCCATCGCCGCGGCTCCGCGCACCGCGCCGAACCAGGCGAAGTTCGCGGCGCCGACTCCGCTCAGCGGGCCCGAGGCCGCCGGCGCGAACCGCGACTGGCTGGCGGGTCAGGCACCGGGCATCGGCTGGCTCTTCCCCGACGCCGATCATAATCCGCGTACCAAGGCGGTGCGCGCGGCGATCAAGCATGCGCCGGGCCAGACGGTCGCGCTGACGATCAACGGCAAACCCGTCGATCCGCTCGCCTTCGATGGCGTCAGCAAATCCGCGGACGGCCAGATCGCGGTCAGCCTGTGGCGCGGCATCGAGATCGGCGAGGGCAACAATAAGCTCGTCGCGCAGGTCAAGGACGAAAATGGCGCGGTGATCGAGACGCTCGAACGCATCGTCCACTACGCCAACATCCCGATGCACGCGGCGCTGATCCGCGAAAAATCGGTGCTGATCGCCGACGGCGTGACACGCCCGGTGATCGCGGTGCGCATCACCGATCGCGTCGGCAAGCCAATCCGCTCGGGCCTGACCGGCGACTTCAGCGTCCCTGCCCCCTATTATCCTGCCGTCGAGGCGGATGCGCAGCAGGCGCGCCAGCTCGCGGGCCTGGAACGGGCGCAGCCCGTGTGGCGCGTCGATGGCGACGACGGCATCGCCTATATCGAGCTGGAGCCGACGACCGCATCGGGTACGCTGACGATGGATTTCGCTTTCCGCGACGACAAGGTCGAGCGCCGGCAGACGATCGAAACCTGGCTCGACCCGGGCGATCGTCCGTGGACCGTCGTCGGCTTTGCTGCGGGCACGATCGGCTACAACACGCTCGACGACCGCATGGAGCCCGTGGCGGAGACTCTCGACGACCTCAACGCCGACGCCCGCCTCGCGCTCTACGCAAAGGGCCGCGTGCAGGGCAAATGGCTGATGACACTGTCCTATGACAGCGACAAGGACAAGGACGACGCCCGTTTCGGCGGCGTGATCGATCCGCGCGCCTATTATACCATCTACGCCGACCGCAACGAGACGCGCTACGACGCCGCGTCGGTGCGCAAGCTCTACCTGCGCCTCGAACGCCCGCAATTCTATGCGATGTTCGGCGATATCGAGACCGGCATTTCGGAACCGGAGCTCGCCCGCTATCAGCGCGCCCTCAACGGCGGCAAGGCCGAATATCGCGGCCGTAACGTCGCCGCGACGGCGTTCGTCGCCGACACGCCATACCGCTTCCGCCGCGACGAGATTCAGGGCAACGGCCTGACCGGACCGTACCAGCTCGGCGCGCGCGATATCCTGCCGAACAGCGAGCGGATCATCATCGAAACGCGCGACCGGCTGCACAGCGAGCGCATCGTCGAGAGCTTCAGACTGACGCGTCATGTCGACTATGACATAGACTATCTGGCGGGCACGATCCGCTTCCGTTCGCCGGTGCTCAGCCGCTCGTCGAACCTCGACCCACAGTTCATCGTCGCCGAATATGAGGTCGATGGCGTCGGCGAGCGCGTGCTCAACGCCGGCGGTCGCGTCAGCTACCAGTCGAATGACGAAAAGATCCGCGTCGCGCGACCTCATCCATGACGAGGACAGCAACGCCAAGACCAACCTCGGCGGTGTCGACGCGCGCTATCGTCCAAATGCCGACACCGAAGTGCGCGCCGAATATGCGGTGAGCGACGCAAAGGCCAAGAATGGCTCGGCGACCGCCGCTGCGGGCACCGCGAAGGCGTGGCTGATCGAGGCCGAGCATCACAGCAGCAATGCCGACTTCCTCGCCTATATCCGCGAGCGCGAGACGGGCTTCGGCGCCGGCCAGCTCAATCGCGGCGAAGACGGCACGCGCAAGTTCGGCGTCGATGCGCGCCTGCGCGCGACGCGCAGCCTGTCGGTGACCGGCAGCGCGTGGCAGGAAGACTATCTCGACGTCGATGCGCGCCGCCGCGCTGCGCGCGCGCTGGTCGAATATGACAATGGCGCCACGCTGATGCGCGCCGGGCTGACGCACGCCGACGACCGCCTGTCGGACGGGTCGCGAAATATCTCGAACATCATCCAGCTCGGCGCAACGCAGCGGCTGTTCGACAAGAAGCTCGAACTCGACGCGCAGACCGAGTTCGCACTTGGTGGCAAGGACGCGAGCGTCGATTTCCCGACCCGCCACCGCATCGGCGCGCGCTACGCCGTGACGCGCGAGGTCAATCTGGTCGGCAGCTATGAAATCGCCGACGGCGACACGGTTCGCGCGCGCACCGCGCGTGTCGGCTTCGATCTGACGCCCTGGGCCGGCGGCCGCATCCTCGCGACCGCGAACCAACAGGAGCTTGGCGAATATGGCCCACGCAGCTTCGCCGCCTATGGCCTGTCGCAGTCGCTGAAGCTCGACGAGCATTGGTCGGTCGACCTCTCACTCGACGGCAACCGCACGATCGGCGGCATTCGCGCCGGCCACGTTCTCAACGCCGACCATCCGGTCGCATCGGGCGGCTTCCTCGGCGACAATGGCACGCTGACCGAAGATTTCACCGCGATCAGCGCGGGCGCAACTTATCGCACCAGCGCTGGACGATCACGGGTCGCGCCGAATATCGCGACGGCGAGCTGGCGAACCGCTACGGTCTGACGCTCGGTGGTCTGCGCCAGCTCGGCGAAGGCGAAGCGCTCGGCGCGCTGTTCACCTACGCCAAGGCGAGCGGCGCGGGTACGACGCAGACGACCGAGGTGATCAACTTCGAAATGAGCTGGGCCCACCGCCCTGCCGACTCGCAAATCTCGTGGCTCAACAAGAGCGAATTCCGGTCGGACAAGGTTCGCGACCCGGTTGCGGGTCAGGCCTGGCCGATCGGCGGTACGCTGACGATCGACGGTGACGCGACGAGCCGCCGGCTGCTCAATAGCGTGTCGGTGAACTGGACCCCGCTCGGCGATCGCGGCATCGGCCGCGGTGATGGATGGTACGAACGCGCAGAAATCGGCTTCTTCTGGGGCACGCGCTACAATTTCGACCGCTTCGGCGAGGACGATGTGAAGGGCTGGTCGAACCTGCTCGGCGCCGACCTGCGCTTCAATCTGGCCGAAAATGTCGATTTAGGCGCCTCAGGCACCGCGCGGATCGGGACGGGCGGCGATACTGTTTCCTGGGCTGGCGGCCCTACGGTTACGTTGACGCCGATGAAGAACACCAACATCACCTTCGGCTATAATTTCGCGGGCTTCCATGACCGTGACTTCGAAGACGCCCGCTTCTCGCGTTCGGGTGCCTATGTGACCTTCAAGCTGAAGTTCGACCAGACCAGCTTTGCGGAGGTGGGGCTGTAAGGATTGGATCCTCCCTATGGCGAAAGCCATGGGGAGGTGGCAGCGCGAAAGCGCTGACGGAGGGGCGAGTGGCGCGACGTGCCGCCCCTCCACCATCCTTCGGATG
>JACDQN010000186.1 GCA_015657575.1 Sphingopyxis sp. | reverse complement strand
CTGGGTCCCGCTTTTCACCGTTGCTGAGCGGGACCCCCGATCAAGTCCGGGGTGACGGGGGTTAGTCGGCCGCAGGCGTCAGCTTCGTGATCCCGCCCATATAGGGGAGCAGCGCCGTCGGAATATCGACGCTGCCGTCGGCCTGCTGGTAATTTTCGAGGATCGCGACGAGCGTGCGGCCCACGGCAAGGCCCGAGCCGTTGAGCGTGTGGACGAACTCATTGCCCTTCACATCGTCGCGGCGGAAGCGGGTGTTCATGCGGCGCGCCTGAAAGTCGCCGCAGTTCGAGCAGCTCGAAATCTCGCGATAGCTGTCTGCCGGGCAGCCACACTTCGAGATCATAGGTCTTGCGCGCCGCAAATCCCATATCGCCGCTGCACAGCAGCATCTTGCGATAGGGAAGTTCGAGCGCTTCGAGGATTTCCTCGGCCGCGCGCGTTTTGCGTTCGAGCTCCGCGTCGCTGTCTTCGGGGCGGACGATCGAGACGAGCTCGACCTTCCAGAACTGGTGCTGGCGGATATAGCCGCGCGTGTCGCGCCCCGCCGACCCGGCTTCGGAGCGGAAGCAGGGGGTGAGCGCGGTCATACGGATCGGAAGATCGGCCTCGGGCAGGATTTCCTCGCGCACCGCATTGGTCAAGCTCATCTCCGACGTCGAGATCAGCCAGCGGCCGTCGGTGGTCTGGAACAAATCTTCGCGGAACTTGGGCAGCTGTGTCGTACCGAAGGCGGCGTCGTCGCGGACCATTAGCGGCGTCGCGCATTCGGTATAGCCCGCCTTGTTCGTCTGCCTGTCGATCATGAACTGGCCGATCGCGCGTTCGAGGCGCGCCATCTGGCCTTTCAGGAAAGCGAAGCGCGCGCCCGACATCTTTGCCGCGGTCTCGAAATCGAGACCGAGCGCGGGTGCGAAGTCGGCATGCTCCTGCGGCTTGAAATCGAAGATGCGCGGCGTGCCCCAGCGGGAAATCTCGACATTGCCTTCCTCGTCCTCGCCGTCGGGGACGTCGGCGGCAGGTAGGTTGGGGAGGGCGGCGAGGATGTCCTGGAGCGCGTTCAGCTGTTCGCGTTCCGCCTCTTCCTTTGCGGGAAGCGTCGCTTTGAGATCGGCGACCTCGGCCTTCAGCGCCTCGGCCTTGTCCTTGTCGCCCGCTGCCATCGCCTGACCGATCAGCTTCGACGCTTCGTTCCGGCGCGCTAGCGATCCCTGAATCTCGGTCTGCAGTGCGCGAAGCGCAGCGTCCGCGGCCAGGATTTCGGTGGACAGGGGCTCGAGGCCGCGGCGCGCGAGGCCGGCGTCGAAGACTTGCGGGTTATCCCGGATCAGGCGGATGTCGTGCATGCGCCGCGCTATGGCGGGGCCGCCCGCGCGGCGCAAGCTCGGTTTAGCGTTCGATCAGCCCGGCGAGCTGGTTGATGGCGGTACCCCAGCCCTCATAGAAGCCCATCGCGTCATGCTTCGCGCTATCTTCCGGGCTCTTGTGAAGCACGCGCGCGGCATAGAGCGTGCCGCCATCCTGCGGTTCGAAGGTCAGGATCGCGGTCAGCGCGAGCCAGGGGTCGACCGGCTGCCAGCCTTCGGTCATCACGGTGGTGAACACCAGCTTCCGTTCGGGGATCGCGTCGAGGAAGCAGCCGCCGACATGAGGCTGCCAGTCGCCACCGCCTTCGCGCATGCGCGTGACGAAGCCGCCGCCGGGCCGCAGGTCCAGCGTGTCGACGCGGCATTCGATCGGCGCGGGTATCCACCATTTGGCGAGTTTTGCGGGGTCGCTCCACGCGTCCCACACCATCGATGGCGGCGCCTTGATCAGGCGCGAGATGGTCAGTTCGGTTCCGTTGCTCACGTCTTGGTCTCCTGCGGATGTCGGGATTCGACAAAGGCGGCCAGCCGGTCGGTACGGCCCTGCCAGACCGCCCTTTGTTCGGCGAGCCAGCCTTCGGCCGCGGCCAGCCGCTCTTCGTTGATGTGACAGGTGCGCACGCGGCCCAGCTTTTCCGAGCGGATCAGCCCCGATCCTTCGAGCACGGTCAAATGCTTCAGGAAGGCGGGGAGGCCCATCGCAAAAGGCTCGGCCAGCCGCTTCACCGGTGCCGATCCGGTCAGAAGCCTGCTGACGACCTGACGTCGCGTCGGATCGGCAAGCGCGTGAAAGACCGAGTCGAGGCCGGAAGATTGGTTCACCATGAGGAGCATCATATAGATAGTTTTCTATATGGTGAACTGTTTTCTACATGCATGAAAAAGGGCCATCGCGAACGATGGCCCTCAGTCAGGTGGTCCGGGTTTCCCCCCCGCAGACCGCCAGTGGATTTCCATTACGCCGCGTCGGCATCATCCTGGTTGCGGTTGGCGGCGCGGCGGCGCGCGACGAGCGCCGCGGCTGCGGCGCCGAAGAGGATCAGCATCGGCGGCGCGGGCACCGGCGTCGGATCGCCCGACGAACCGCCGCGGCTGCTGCTGCCGCCCGAGCTGGACGAGGACGAGCTCGACGACGAGCTGCTGCTCGACGAGGACGACGAGCTGGTGCTGCCGGTCGAGCCGAAGCTGCTGCTGCTGCCGGTCGCGCCCGACGAGGTCGCGCCGCTGGACGTGCTGCTCGACGAAGAGGATGAGGAAGAACTGCTCGACGACGAGCTGCTGCTCGATCCACCCGAGCTGCCGGAGCTGCCGCCGCGCGACGAGCTGCCCCAGCCCGAGCTGCCGTG
>JACDQN010000185.1 GCA_015657575.1 Sphingopyxis sp. | reverse complement strand
G
Source organism: Sphingopyxis sp. (assembly GCA_015657575.1). Classification (GTDB taxonomy): domain Bacteria; phylum Pseudomonadota; class Alphaproteobacteria; order Sphingomonadales; family Sphingomonadaceae; genus Sphingopyxis. The sequence continues at coordinate 52,065 of JACDQN010000185.1, read as the reverse complement.
GCTTCGGCGCCGCGCAGCTCGCGCTCGGCGCCCGCCAGGTCGGCGAGGATGCGCCGCGCCTGCTCCAGAAACGCCGCGCCCGCGTCGGTCAGCGCCACCGCGCGCGTCGAGCGGTGGAACAGCACCGTCCCCAGCCGCGCCTCGAGCGCCGCAATTCCGCGCGTCACCGCGGGGGGCGAGCTGCCCAGCTTGCGCGCCGCGGCGGCAAAGCCGCCTTCGCTCGCCACCGCGACGAACATTTCGAGTGTGAGCAGACGGTCCATGATTATTCCATCTACCGGAATTAACTTGTTCGAACAGCTCATATTATCATCATCTGCGCAATGATCTAAATCGGCGTAGCGAGCCGCCCCCCCTCCTCCGGCTCGCCCCCTTTTCGAAAGGCCAGGCCGATGGCGCGCAACTACCGACACCAGCTGTTCGACGATGCGGTCAAGATCGAGCAGGAACGCCACGGCTCGCGCGCATCCTACGCCAAGATGGACGCGGGCGCCGACGGCACCCCCGACGCGCTGACGGCCAAGGAAATCGCCTTCATCGAAGACCGCGACAGCTTCTACATGGCCAGCGTCAATCGCGAGGGCTGGCCCTATATGCAGCATCGCGGCGGCCCCGCAGCTTTCCTCAAGCATATCGCGGGCAACCGTATTGGCTTCGCCGATTTTCGCGGCAACAAGCAATATATCAGCACCGCGAACCTCAAGGGCAACGACCGCGTCTCGCTGTTCCTGATGGACTATCCGAACCGCGAGCGGCTGAAGCTCCTCGGCCATGCGCGCAGCGTCGAACTCGCCGACGACCCCGCCGCGGTTACCGCGCTGATGCCCGAGGGCTATCGCGCGACGCCCGAGCGCGCCTTCTTCATCGATGTGATCGGCTGGGAATGGAACTGCTCGCAGCATATCACCCCGCGCTTCACCGAGGCCGAAATTTCCGCCGCGATCAAACCGATGGCGTCGGAACTCAACCAGCTGCGCGCCGAAATCGCCGCGCTGCGAGCACAGAAGGAAGACAGATGACGACAGCTTTCACGCAGGGTGCCCACCACATCGGTCTCGCCGTCCGCGACGTCGCCGAGGCGCGCGATTTCTTCGTCGAGGCGCTGGGCTTCGCCGTCGCCGCCGAGCGGCCCGATTATCCCGCAATCTTCGTGTCGGACGGCACGACCTTGCTGACCTTGTGGCAGGTCGCCGATCCGGCCGCCGCCGCCCCGTTCGACCGCCGCACCAATATCGGGCTCCATCATCTCGCGCTCGGCGTCGCCGACCTCGCCGCGCTGCGCACCGTCTTCGCGCGCGTGCAGGGGCACCCCGGCGCGGTCATCGAATTCGATCCCGAACCGATCCGCGAAGGCGCGACGACGCATCATTTCATCTGCGCGATGCCCGGCGGCATCCGGATCGAATTTGCGACACCCTTCGCCTGAGGAAACGCCCATGCCCTATGTGAATATCCGAATCACCCGCGAAGGAACAGCGCCCGAACAAAAGGCCAGGCTGATCGCGGGCGTTACAAATCTCCTCAAGGATGTGCTCGGCAAGAATCCCGCGACCACCGTCGTCACCATCGACGAGGTCGATTTCGAAAATTGGGGGATCGGCGGGCTGCCCGTCCTCGACTATCGTGCGGGGCGCGAGAAGGAACCGGCCCGACAGGAGAACAGCCGATGACCGCGAACAACGCCGCCCCCGCTTTCGCCACCATCATGTTTTTCACCGGGGTCGGCATCCCGATCCTCGCGGCGCTGAACAGCGGGCTCGGCGCGCGGCTCGGCGCCCCGATGGCGGCGTCGACGATCCTGTTCGGCCTCGCCTTCCTCATCGCGGCGGCGGGTGCGCTGCTGACGGGATCGGCCGGACAGATCCGCTTCACCTCGGACATCCCGGCCCCCTTCTATTTCGGCGGACTGTTCGTGGCCTTCTATGTCATCGCCGTGACCTTCATCGCCCCCAAATTCGGCGTCGGCAATGCGATCTTCTTCGTGCTCGCCGGCCAGTTGATCAGCGCCGCGGCGATCGACCATTTCGCCCTGTTCGGCGCGCTGCGTTCGACGATCGACGGGAAACGCGTTGCCGGCATCGCGCTGATGATCGCCGGCGTCTGGCTCGCGCGGCGCACCGGGTGAGGGCGGGTATCGAGCGAAACAAGCCGTCGCCCCCGCGAAGGCGGGGGCCGCTTGCTATCTTGCTCAATGGCGTTGCATAAACCGACAGCGGCCCCGCCTTCGCGGGGGCGACGAGCTAAGCAACGTCCACTCCCCACCCCGAAGCCCACACCGCACTGGGGTTTGCAACGGATGTAATCGCCAAAAAAAGAGGGCAGGCCGTGGCCTGCCCTCCAGTCTGCAGAGGTTCGCGCGAGGAGTGGACCCCCGTACGAGCCCTGTCCTCAGACGAACGTGATCATGTCGTAGCTGCCATTGCCCTGGCTGTAGGTGTTGATCGCCGCCACCGAGTCGTAGGCGCCAGCTGCTGCGAGCGCTTGGATCGGCGCCGAAGCCCCTTGCCAGAAGTCCTCGAGCAGGACGCTGCCGGCCGCGGTTGCGACGAGGACGTCGAGCGCATCGCCGTCGCCGTCCCAGTCCGCCGTCAGCACGACGATGTCGTTTTCGGGGTCGAAGCCCGCATCGACGTCGAAGACCAGCGTATCGCGGTTGGCGAGGTTGAAATCGAGACCGCCGAGCGGCGATTCGATCACGTCGTCACCAAATCCGGGCGAGGTATCGGTCGAGTCGAACCGGAACAGGTCCTTCCCGGCGCCGCCCGACATGCGGTCGTTGCCTTCGCCACCGGTGATGGTGTCGTTGCCCGATTCGCCTTCGATATAGTCGTCGCCGGCGCCGCCGAGCATGGTGTCGTTGCCACGATCGCCATACATCGTATCGTCGTCGTCGCCGCCGTCCATGACGTCGTTACCGCCACCGCCTTGCATGAAGTCGAAGCCGGCGCCACCGGACATGGTGTCGTTCCCGCCGGTGACCGCATCGTCGAAGTTGTCGCCGTCGAGGAAGTCGTCGCCGTCACCGCCATAGAGGGTGTCGGCCCCGAGCCCGCCGGTCACGGTGTCGTTGCCGTCATCGCCCGATGCCACGTCGTTGCCGACGCCGCCCGACACGAAGTCGTTGCCGTCGCCGCCCGACAGATTGTCGTTGCCGGCGTCGCCATAGACGCTGTCGTTGCCGTCGTTGCCGGCCGCAACGTCATTGCCCGCGCCGCCGGTGACATAGTCGTCATCGTCGCCGCCCGACAGATTGTCGTTGCCTTCGTCACCGCTGACGAAGTCGTTGCCGGCGTCGCCGTTGACGACGTCATTGCCTTCGTTGCCGTTCAGCGTGTCGTCGCCGTCGCCGCCCGAGATGGTGTCGGCGTCTTCGAACGCGGGGTCGGCCGGATCATAGGGCGCTTGCTCGCCGTTACCGGTGATGGTGTCGTTGCCGTCACCGCCGTTCAGCGTGTCGTTGCCGATCTGACCGGCGATCAAGTCGTCGCCGCCGTCGCCGTTGACGAGGTCGTCGCCGTCGTTGCCGTTCAGCGTGTCATCGCCACCGTCGCCGCCGATGTTGTCATCGTCGGCGCCGCCCTGCACGAAGTCGAGGCCCGCGCCGCCACGAATCAGGTCGTTGCCCGCGTCGCCGTTGATCTCGTCATCGCCGTCTTCGCCGTACAGCGCGTCGTCGCCCTCGCCGCCGTCGATGTGGTCGTAGCCGGTCCAGCCGAGGATGGTGTCGTTGCCGTCATCGCCCCAGAGAAGGTCGTCGCCCGTCCAGCCGTCGATGAAGTCATTGCCGCCCTGGCCGAAGACCTGGTCGTCGCCTTCACCGGCGAAGATGTCGTCGCCATGGCCGTTGCCCGGGTTATAGCCGCTCTGGTTATAGGCATATTCGGGACCTTTGCGGCCGGGACCATTGTCGCCGAAGATCACGTCGTTGCCGTCACCGCCGTCGATATCGTCGCGGCCATTGGTATTGGTGCCGCCTTCGATATAGTCGTCGCCGGTGCCGCCGTTGATGACGTCGGTTTCGGTGCCGCCGAACAGATTGTCCTGTCCCGCGCCGCCATCGATGACGTCGTCGCCGGCACTGCCTTCGATACGGTCATCGCCCGACTGGCCGTTCAGCGTGTCGTTGCCGGCATCGCCGCGGATAAAGTCGTTTCCGCCGCCGCCCCATGCGGTGTCGTTGCCGGCCCCGCCGAGCAACGTGTCGTTGCCGTCGGCTGCACCATTGTCGATCCCGGTATAGACGACATTGCCCGGCCCGACGACGACGAACGATGCCTGGTCGCCGATCAGCGTGTCGTTGCCCGCGCCCCCGTCGACGCGATCATTGCCGCTGCGGCCGATGACATTGTCGTCGCCGGCATCGCCATACAGGTCGTTGTCGAAATTATTGCCGTATACCGTGTCGTTGCCGTTATTGCCGCGCGCATTGTACGGCAGATTGGCGGTGGTGGTGATCGCATTCAGGTCGATGAAATCGACCGCGTTCGTACCCAGCACCTGACCGCGAGCTGTTGCAGTCTTTGCAGCAGTCGGTGCGTTTGAAGGAGTAACAGTTGGCATTTCGCTATCCTCTTCGTTTCTGGTCGAGTGGATGCACTTTCGTCGGCACACCCCGATGGCCGTGCGATTACAAGGCCATGATCATTGGATATGGCGGGGGCAGGGGGCCGAATATTCCTGCATGGGGACATGGCCGACGATTTTTTGATGTGGTTCGTTTTGGGGCAGTTGCGCGCGATCGGCGGTGCCATGGCCAAGCGGCGAATCGCGCCGGACCGCACCGGATCCCGGGCGGCCGCTACACGGGTTTTCGACGCCTGCGCCGTTTCTAGTCGATCTTGCGTCCCAGGGCCGATGCCCCCGGCCGGCGGGGGTCGGTTGCTTGCGGCGCCGCGCTGCTGGCGAGCTTCGTGTCGCGGCCGAGCAGCGACTGCTCCGGGCGCGCCGCGCCGCTGGCCGGCAACCCGGCATTGTGCGTTGCGGCGATGACCGGATGCCCCAGCGCCGAAGTGCCAGGACGCGCGACGGGGGCGCTGCCGCCGCCGCGGCCTTCAAGCACTGCGGCGGTATCGAGTCGGCCGATCGCCGCAAGCAGGCTCGCCCGTGCGACGAATTCGTTGCGATGCGCGCGCTCCAGCGTGACGCGCGCGGTGAGCAGCTCGTTCTGTGCGTTGAGGACGTCCGTCAGCGTACGGTTGCCGCCGACCGCCTCCTTCTTGATTCCCTCGGCCGCCTGTTCGGTCGCGGCGACCGCGGCTTCGGCAGCGACGATCGTATTTTTCGCCGACTGCCATTGCGCCCAGCTGCCGCCGACCTCTTCGGCGACCGTGCGCACCGCGACATCGGTCTGTGCCAGCCGCTGGTCGCGGACGGCGCGGGCGCGCCGAATCTCGGCATGGTCGCGCGGCTGGAAGATCGGGACGCTGAGTTCGAGGCCGTAATAAAGCGCCGAACGATCGTTGGGCAGCTTGCCCGTGAAGAGGTTGGCGACCCCGCCGGTGAGATATTCATAGCCGCTCACCGCATCGAGTTGCGGCAACAGCGCACCCGACGCGAAATGCACGCCGCTTTTCCCGGCCTGAGCGTTGAGCCGCGCCGCGCGGAGCCGGGGTGCGGTTTCCGCCGCGATCCGCTGTGCGTCGCCCAGCGAGCCGGGCATCGGCGCGAGCGCGGGCAGCGGCGGAGCGGTCGTCCCCGAAAGCCCGCTGACGCTTCGGAAGCGATAGCCGGTGACGCTGAGCTGCTCGGTCGCGGCGAGCACGCCGGCCTCGGACGTCGCGAGCGCGCGCGGGCGAGATCCTCGTCGGTGCGCGTCGCTTCGCCGAATTCGAGCCGGCGCGAGGTGGCGCGCAGCTGTTCGCCGATCGCGTCGCTCTGTGCCTGCGAATATTCGAGCACCTTCCGGTTGAGGTGGATGTCCGCCGCGCTCGTCAGCAATTCGAGCAGCGTGTCGGATATCGTGGCGTCGAGCGTCGCCTGCGCCGACGCCAGTTCGGCCTTGGCGATCTTGACCGAATTATAGGTGCGGTTGCCGTCATAAAAGCGCAGCCGCGCCTCGACCGACGCCTCGCCCGCGGTGAATTCGGCGTCGCCCTGGCCGCCCTTCTTGACGTCGATCTCGCGCCGCTGGACGAGCCCGTTGGCCTGGATCGTCGGAAGATAGCCGGCGTCGGCCGCCTCCAGCCGGGCCTGGGCGATTCGGACCTGCTGGCGCTGCGCGACGATGTCGGGGTTGGCTTCGACGACGTTGCGCGCGAGCCCCGCCATGCTGCTCGACGGCGCATTGTAGGTCGGGGCGACCTGCGCGGTCGCCGGAGTCGCGCCGATCGCAACCGCCATCGCCGAGCAGCATGCGCCGACCGCGAACGCCCGCGAAACCGATAATTTCTGCACTTTCCGCCCCTCCTGAACCGCCTGGGATTTCAGCGCGACGCCATGTTTGCCTTCGCGGGGGAAGAGTAATGCGCAGGGGAAGGAGGGGAAACTACCCAAACGGATATGTCCGAGGGGATAATAGACTCCATCGGCCGAATCGAAATAGACCTAGCATGTCTCCTGCGGCTCGTGCGGCAGGCGGCGCTATCGAGGGATTCACATCAATCGGCAGCTAGGGTCGGGGCAGACAAGCTCAACAATCCCGGCCCGGCGCGCGCGTTCCGTCCGTACCTGGGACGCCGCGCCGGACATCATGGTCGCGCATGCATTTTCCCGTTGCGGGTCGGGTCCCGTTTTCGGGGCCGGTGTTTCATGGGGGGACCAGATGTCTTCGGATATGGAGCTTTCGACGCTGTACGCCGACGCGGGTTATGACGTCGGCGACACTTATGGCGACACGAGCGAATTCAGCGCCGACGACGCCGGTCTGCGCGAAGCGCGCGTCACCGACGTCGCGGCGAACACGCGCAAGGTCTGGTACGATTATCTCGCGCAATTCGACATTGTTTCGGCGATCCTGACCGTCGCGCTGCCCGGCGGGGTGCCGCAGCGGCACGCCTTTCTGATCGGGCTCGACGAGGCGCGCGGCGACCCGCGCGCGATCGACGCGCTGATGACGCTGGCCGGACGGTTGTGGCAGCGCATCGGCGAGATTTCGACGCATCAATTCCAGATTTCCGCCGCCGATGCGGCGGGGACGGCCAGCGCGTCGCTGTCGTCCGATCCCGTCGGCGGCGGCATGCCGCACACTTATGACTGCGGCATCGCGATCCAGATGAAGCGCAACGGCGCGACGATCCAGGCGCTGTTCTTCCGGCGCAGCGGCTGCGGGCGCTTTGCCGAACAGGAAGGCTGTTCGCTGCAGCTCATCGCACCGCTGCTCGCCGATTCGGCGATCGGCGTCGCGCAGCTTGCGCGGCAGTCGCGGCGTTCGGCGATGCTCGAGGCGATGTTCGATCGCGTCTCACTTTCGATGGCCTTGCTGTCGGCCGACGGCCAGCCGCTGTTCCTGAACAGCGCGGCGGCCGCGCTGGTCGAACAGCGCAAATGGCTGATCCGCGCGGTCGACGGCGCGATCATCGCGGCCGACCCGCAGCAGGCGAAGCAGCTGCGCGAAAGCATCCGGCGCGCCGCGACCGCCGACGCGCCGGTCGAGGATGTTTTCCGCCTTGACTGCCGCAACGGCGACTGGCGCCTCGCGCATGTGATTTCGGCGCGGTCGCGCTCGCAGGGCGGCGCCCGCTGCGCGATGGTCATCATCATGGGGCCGGGCAAGGTCGATGCGCCGCGCCCGCTGCTCGAGGCGCTGGGTTTGCTGCCGTCCGAACAGCGTTTCCTCGGCCATTTCCTGCGGTCGAGCAGCCTGGGCAATGCAGCGGAGGGCTGCGGCCTGTCCGAAGAGACGGCGCGCACCTATCTGAAGCGCGTCCGCGCCAAGCTGGGCGTCCATCGGCAGATGGAACTCGCGGGCCTGATCTCGGGCCTCGTCCTGCCGCTTCATGCCGCCGACAGCTCGCTCGTCCAGGATCGCTAATATGGCGCTCAACGCTCTCGTCGTGCCGCGCGGGTCGGCAAAGACCACCAATCCGCTCAAGGCGATGCTGCTGCCACAACGCGGGATCGCGCTCCAGCTGATTTTCTTCTCGATGATCACCAACATGGCGGCGCTCGCCATGTCGCTTTACATGATGCAGGTCTTCGACCGCGTCCTGACGAGCCAGAGCAAGGATACGCTCTTCTTTCTGGCGCTCGCGATCTCGCTGGCGATCGGCCTTGGGGCGGTGCTCGACGGCGTACGCCAGCAGGCGGCGAACCGCGTCGGCACCTGGATGGCGCAGCAGCTCGGACCGACGCTGCTCATCCGTTCGCTCGAGCAACGACTGATCGCGCCCGCGACGCGGCTCGAGGCGCTGCGCGAACTGTCGCAGGTCAAGAATTTCATCTCGAGCCCGACGGTGTTCAGCGTCGTCGATATGCTGTGGGTGCCGCTCTATCTCGTCGTCGTCTATCTGCTTCACCCCGTTTTCGGGCTGATCTCGACGATCGGCGCCGCGACGCTTTTCGGGCTGACCTGGTACAATGAACGGCTGACGCGGACGGCGATCGGCGAGGCGCAGGCGCTCGCGGCCAGCAATATGCAATATGCCGAATCGCTGGTGCGCAACAGCGAGGTCATCGACGCCATGGGCATGGCGAAGGATACGGTGGCGCACTGGTCCGAACGTTATTTCGTCGAAACCGAAGCGGTCGACCGGACGCAGTTCCAGTCGAGCAAATTGCTCGCCTGGATGAAGTTCATCCGCAACATCGTCCAGATCGCGCTGCTGGGGATCGGCGCGCTGTTGATCCTCGATCAGCAACTGACCGGCGGCGCGATGATCGCCGGGTCGATCCTGGTCGCGCGGCTGCTCGCGCCGATCGAAGCCGCGATGAGCTATTGGAAGCAGTTCGTGCTGGCGCGCGAGAGCCTGCGGCGCCTGTCGCGCTTTTGCGACCTGCCCGACGCGCGACCGTCGCAGATGTCGCTGCCCAAGCCGACGGGCGCTATGGCGATCGAGGGGCTGACCTTTTTCGCGCCGAACGTGAAGGGCGCGATCCTGAAGAATGTCAGCTTCGCGATCGGCGCCGGCAACACGCTGGCGATCGTCGGGCCGTCGGCGTCGGGCAAGACGACGCTGTCGCGGCTTCTGGTCGGCGTGCTCAAGCCGAGTTCGGGGCATGTCCGCCTCGACGGCGCCGACACCTTCGACTGGATGCGCAGCGACTTCGGCCCCAACGTCGGCTATCTGCCGCAGGACGTCGAGCTTCTTCCCGGAACGATACGCGAGAATATCGCCCGCTTTCGTCCTGGTGCGAGCGACGCCGACGTCATCGCCGCCGCCAAGCTCGCCGACTGTCACGACATGATCCTGCATCTCGACGGCGGCTATGACTGCGTGCTGACCGACGGCGGGCATCAGCTGTCGGGCGGACAGCGCCAGCGGGTCGGACTCGCGCGGGCGCTGTTCGGATTGCCGCCGCTGATCGTCCTCGACGAACCCAACGCCAGCCTCGACGCGCGCGGCGATGCCGCGCTGCTCGCGACGCTGAAGAAGCTCAAGGCGCTGAACATGACGACGATCATCGTCTCGCACCGGTCTAACCTGCTCGAACTCGCCGACAAGATTCTGCTGCTGATGGACGGGCAGGTGGCGAAGTTCGGCGATGCGCGGACAGTGGTTGCCGAAATGACAGGGAGCCGGCGAGCGATTCCGCCCGGCAAGGCCGCTCCCAATGGCGCGCCGCCCAAGGCCGGCCCGCCTCGATATGAAGCGAAGGGAGCTGGGGCATGAGCCTGTCGTTGCGGATGGGAAGCGAGGCCGCGCCGCTCGCGTTGCCGGCGCCCGACGGCCATGCCGGCGGCCCCAAGGTCGGCCGCTCGTTGCGCCTCGCGATGCTGTCGATCGTCCTGTTTATCGTCGCCTTCGGTTTCTGGAGCTGGGCCGCGCCGCTCAACAGCGCGGCGATCGCGCCTGGCTATCTCGAGGCGGCGGGCGGCGGCCGGCGAACCGTCCAGCATCTCGAAGGCGGCATCGTCCGGCGTTTCCTCGTCGAAGAGGGGCAGCTGGTTCGCGCGGGCCAGCCGCTCGTTGAGCTCGACGATACGCAAACCGATGCCTCGGATGCAGCGCTCCGCTCGACGCTTTATGGATTGCTCGCGCAGGACGCGCGGCTCACCGCGGAGCGGCTGGGGATGGGCTCGATCCGCTATCCCGCCGAGCTGCTCGCCGCGGCGACCGATCCCGAGGTCAAGGAGATCATCGCCGCCTCCAATGCCGAATTCGCCACCCGCCAGCGCGGCCTGTCCGAACAGGCGCAGATATTGACGCAGCGGATCGGCCAGTCGCGCGCCGATATCCGCAGCTCGGACGCCCAGATAGCCGCGCTCGCCGACCAGGCGAAATTGCTGAACGACGAGGAAATGGGCGTGAACATGCTCGTCGAGGAAGGGCTCGAGCGCAAGTCGCGCCTGCTCGCGCTGCAGCGCCAGCAGGCGCTCGTCGAAGGCGAGCATGGCAAGCTGACCAACAATCTCGACCGCTTGCGCGATACGATCGGCGAGACGCGGGCGCAGATGGTGTCGATGCGCGGCCAGGCGGCGCTCGATGCCGCGGCCCAGCAGCGCGAGGTCCAGCTGCGCATCGCCGAGGCGCGCGAAAAGCTGAAGGTCAGCAGCGACATCCGCGACCGGCAGGAAATCACTGCGCCGATTACCGGGCGCGTTGCCAATTTGCGCCTGATCACGCCGGGCGGCGTCGTCGGCGCCGGGCAGCCCATCCTCGATATCGTTCCTTCCTCGGAACAGATCGTCGTGTCGGCGCGGCTGCGCCCCAACGACATCGACATGGTCCATTCGGGGCTGAAGGCGGAGATCAAGCTGACGCCCTATAAGGCGCGCGTGATCCCGAACCTTCTCGGCACGGTCAAGGAGGTCAGCCCCGATGCGATCTTCGACAAGGATAGCCAGCAAATCTATTACAAGGTCATCGTCGAAATCGCGCCCGAACAATTGCGGCGCTATCCCGACGTCCGATTGATGTCCGGCATGCCCGCCGAAGTCTATATCGACCTCGGATCGAGCTCGCTGTTTCAATATCTGTTCCAGCCGATGGTCGACAGTTTCAATCGATCCTTCCGGGAATCCTGACCTCGATGCGGCCCTGAGCGGAGGCGGGGGCGCGAGGTAGCGTGCGGCAGCAGGGGGAATGACGTTGTCCGGATGCGGATTACTTTGCCAGGGCGTCCATCAGGTGGTGCAGGGAACTGCGCTCGGGGTCGCGGCGAGCGTCGGAGTGGGCGGGACGGCGTCGGTCGAAACCTCCGAACTCGCGCTTGTCTGGGCGGCGCAGCCTTACGGCCCGGCGGGCGGCGCCTCCGCGTTCGACACCGATAGCCCGTTCGACCGCCCGCCGCCGGCCGCGGGCGACATTTCCTTTGCGGTGCCCGGCGAAACCGTCGTGCCGCCTCCGGCCCTCGCGGTCCCTCCGGCTCTTGCGATCCCTCCAGCGCTCACGGTCGAGGTGATCGTCATGCCGCCGGCGCGGGGGCTTGCGGTGGGCGCGGCGACGCGCGCCGATGATCCGATGGCGGTCGCCGCCGCCGCTCCGTCGCCGCTCCGGTCGTCGTCATCGTCCCCCTTTCTACGGACGCGTCCGCGCTGCCGCCCGATGCGCCGGCCCCTGCCGCGAGCGCCGACATGCCCTTTTTTTCCGAGGTGCAGATCGACGTCACGCTGGTCTCGGAGCCGACCGCCGCGGCGCTTCCAGGCCCGCTTGCCGTCGCCGGTGCGGCGGCCGCGCCGCAAGACGGCGAGGCGGCCGTCGACGCGCCGGCATCGCCGTTCGGCGGCGCGCTCGCCGCGGCGCCGTGGCTCACCGACCCGCTTCCGAGGCGCCACGCAGCCATCGCGCTCGTCGACTTCGCGCCGGAATATGCGCCGCCTCCGTTTGCGGCGGCGCCGACGCAGCCTGCGTCCGCGGCGCTAGGCGAACCGATGACGACCGCGCCCGACCGCGCCGGCGACGATCCCCCCAGCGGTGCGCCGGACCCCGATCTCGACGTGGGTGCCGATACGACGGCGACCGACGGGCAGGCGCGCGAGGGCGATCTCCTGTCGCTGCAGGCGCTTTCGCGCGGTGGGCTGGCGCTGTCGGGCGGCTATTCGTCGATCGAGGGACCGATCGCCTCGATCAAGCTGTCGCGCACCAATATCGGCGCGCCGGGCCGCGACATCACGATTTCGGCGCGCTATTCGAAGGTGCAGACGCTCGTCGAGCTGGGCTTTTCAGACGCCAACATCCTCGGCAGCAAGCTCGCGATCGCGCCGAGCTTTTTCTATTCGCGATCGACCGCGGTCGGGTTCGACAAGGTCGACAGTTCCGCGCTCTTCGTCCAGACGGCGCGCGGGCTCAACCTCTATGTCGGGCGGCAGCTTGATCGCGGTCTGCGGGTCGCGGCCAATTATCGCTTTTCCGACGAGGATTTCCTGATTCGCCAGAAAAACGCCGCGTGCAGCGTGGCCATCCACGGCACGCCCTTCTGCGACGCGCTCGGCCGGTCGAGAAATTCGGTGTTCAGTCTCGCGCTCAGCCTCGACCGGCGCGACAGCGCGGTCGATCCGACGCGCGGCTTTCAGCTGCGGCTGACGCAGGACGTCGCCGGGCCCGGCGGCACGACGCGCTATATCCGGTTGCGCGCGGGCGGCACGTTCCATCGCCGGCTCAGCGGTACGTTCGACGTGTCGCTCGGGCTCGAGGGCGGTTATATGAAGGGGTTCGACGGGCGAAGCATTCCGCTCTTCGACCGTTTCTACATCGGCGGCAACAGCATGCGCGGTTTCGACCTTCGCGGGCTGGGGCCAAAGGTGATTCCGACGGCGGCGGGGCCGAACGACGCGACGGCGATCGGCGGCCGCGCTTATTATGTCGGGCGGCTCGAAGTGTCGATGCGGCTCGATGGATCGTTCGGCAAATTCGGCGTCTCGCCCAGCATCTTCGTCGATGCCGGTTCGGTCTTCGGTGCGAAAAAATCGGAACTGGGGCCGGGCGAGGTGCTGATCGGCAATTCGGCGAAGCCGCGCGTCGCCGTCGGGTTCGGCGTGTCGTTCAACGTGTCGCCCGGCAAGCTGCGGTTCAACGTCGCACAGCCGGTGGCGCGCCAGGCCGGCGACCGCTCGAAGATCTTCTCGATCACCTTTGGCACCGCCTTCTAGCGGCCCTATTTGACCCGATTCCGTACAGCGATTCGACATGTCCCCATCAGGGAATGACGGGAAAGCTTGATTTCCAGCATAGCGAATGGGGGAGTGGCGCATCGCTTGAGGGGGCCATCATGGGTGTCAATGTCATCGACAGGGCCCGCATTGCCGGTATCCGCAACCGGGCAAACCGAGCGTGAGCATGTCTGCAAATGCGATGGGCTTCGATGGAGAGGAGCCGCTGCCGGCGCGGCTGCGACGGCTTCGCGAACAATGCGGCATGAGCCGGTCGGAGCTCGCCGAACGAACCGGGCTGAGCAGGCCGACGATCTGGGCGTGGGAATCGGGCAAGACGCAGCCGCGGCACAGCAACCTCCAGACGTTGGCGACGGCGCTGGGCATCCCCGAAATCGACCTTGTCGGCAGCAGCGAAGCGACCGCCTATCGCATCGAGCAGGATGTGATGTCCCCCGGGGCCTGGCAGAACAGCGAAATTCCGGACGGACTCGCGAATCCGCAGCGCCTCCGGATCATGATCTACGCGGCGCGGCTGGCCATCGCCGCGCTCGCAGGGATCAAGGCCCAGAATGTGAAGATATCGATCGAGCTCTAACCATAGCGATAGGGCTGGACGCCTTCGCCCAGATAGACGTTGTTCGCGGCGCGCTCGGCGGCGGCCGCATCGTCATAGAGGAAGGGCAGAAAGGCATAGCGGCGACCGCGCGTGACCGGCGTCGCTTCGTGCAGCAGCCCGCAACCGAAGACGATCGCGCCGCCGAGGGGCGCGCGATAGGTGCGCCGGCCGAATTCGGGAAAGCGCAGTTCGCCGCCGTCGAAATCCTCGTTGAGGTTGATCGTCACCGCGAACCGGCGGTGTGCGGTGCCCTTGGTCGTATTATCGCGATGGGGGCGGAAATGACCGCCGGTCGTCGCGTCATAACAGGCGACGATATAGCGCTCCATACGCGCTGCGTCGAAGCTGAAGGCGCGGTTGACGGCGGGCCGCAGCCGGTGGTGGATGCGCGCCTTGAGCGACTCGCAGAGCATCTTGTCGCGGATCGTGAGGTCGGAACGGCGCTTGTAGCTATGATCGATGATCGAGACGGTCTTGCCGTCGACCTCGCGCATGAATCCGGAATCGGTACTGCCGCCGGCGTCGTAGAGCTGAATCAGCGTCTGGCACAGCGCCGGCTCGAGAATGCGCGGGACGAGCAGGACGGCGCCAGCTCGTCGACGGCCACTTCGCCGAGCAGCCGTCCGAAGAGCGTCAGTGCCTCGTTCGCCCGCGATGGAGCGAACTGGCCCGCGACGCGGAGCTGACGGTCGAGGATCAGGATATAGGATTCATGCTCCGTCGAAGCCGCGCACGCCGCGCCGAAAGAGGTGCTGATCGACCGATCGACGTCGAGCAGGAAGCGGATCCCGCGGTTGTTCCCGTCGAGTCGGCCCGCCGCGCCATCCTCGGGATCGCAGCTGACCCCGAAGAAACAGCCGCGCGAATCGTCGAAATGATCGGCGGCCCGCATCAGCGTATCGAGGGCCGCCTTCGCCGACGGATCGGACGTCGATGGCATGAAGAACAGCACCACGACGCGCCCGGCGACGGTGTGGAAGGTGAATTGCGGATTTCCACCGAAAACGGGCGCCTTGAACCAGGGCGCGGGCGTGCCGTATCCCGGTTTGGGGATCGAGGTCGATGGGTCAAGACGGATCATGGCTGCCCCCCATGCTTGGCGAACTCCAGCCTTTTTCATGCCCGCTCGTTCAAGCGAACGGAAGTCTTGGCGGCATCGTATCGCCTTGAGAGGTAAGCCTTTGGGAGAGGTTCGCCCCGTTCGTCGCGACGTTGCGGAAGGGGGTACGGACGCGCTGGCGGATTATGCCTTGGTGCGCCGCAGGTCGAGCGGAAGACGATGTTTTCCAAATGGATAGCCGCCACTGCAGACTGTGTTCGCGCGAAAATCGCCGTTTCCTGCGCCCGTGACAACCAAATTTAAAGGTTCGCCTGCTAGCTCGTCCCCAGGATTTTGGAGAGACTGTGTGATGAACAAGATCGTCCTTGGCGCCTTTGCCCTGACCGCTGCGATGCTGCCGGCGAATGCCATGGCGGCGCCCGAAGCGTCGAACGGCTTCGGCATTTCACTCACCGTTCCGGTGGTTTGCGACCTCGACGCGCGCGACTTCGTCGTGGACGAGGTGCAGAACAGCATCTCGGGCTATGTCGAGGAATTCTGTAACAGCTCGCGCGGCTTTCAGGTGCTGGCAAGCCATCGCCCGCTCGGCGACAGCGAAGTCGTCGAACTCAACTATGGCGGCGATTATGCGCAGCTCGAGCGCGCCGGCATTTCCTCGGTCGCCTTCCGCGCGGGACCGCGCCTCGGGACGGTTCCCGTCCGCATCCAGGCGGCGGGGCTCGAAAGCCAGCTCGCGGTCAGTTTTTCGATCACCGCGATCTGATCGGGCGCCGGTCCGTCAGACCGGCGTCACCGTTACCGTAACCCGATCCTCATAATGGCCGGCGCGTGCGCGCACCGGCCCCGTCTGCACGCGCAGCGGATGGACGCGGCCGAGTGAGGGCGTGTGTTCGGGGAAGACGAAGCTGTCGCCGCCGGTGAGGTTCACCGCCTGGCCATCGAAAAACATCTGGTAGGTGAAGCGGTCGAGATTGCCCTCGTGGACGAGCTGCCCCTTGTTTTCCGACGACAGCGCGACGCGGTAGCCCGATGTGCTCCAGATGCGGACGCCGAAGGGATCCGACGTCGTCGGCGCCGAGGACGAAAGATTGCCAAGATGGATGCGGGCGATGTCGTTGCTGCCGCTCGCGCCGACGACCCGCAGCGCAACCGCTTCGGGAATCGTGACGTTGACCGTCAGAAGGAGTTTGTCGACTTCGGCTCCTGCAAGGTCGATCAGCGCGAGTTCGATCTGCTCGCCGAAGCTGCCCGCCTTCAGTCCCCACTCACTGGGCAGGGTCAGCTGGAAGGGGACGGCGCGGCCTTGCGGGCCGGTCGGTGCGTTGGGAACGATGAGGTCGCT
Organism: Sphingopyxis sp.; assembly: GCA_015657575.1. Taxonomy (GTDB): domain Bacteria; phylum Pseudomonadota; class Alphaproteobacteria; order Sphingomonadales; family Sphingomonadaceae; genus Sphingopyxis. Next base: position 35,858 of record JACDQN010000185.1, on the reverse strand, counting down.
GTCGAGCGTCGGCGCGGAGCCTTCGGACAGAATCTCGAGGACCGTGGCGCCCGAGCGGAGCGTATAGGGCGGCATATCGACCGCCGACGCACCGCCGAGGCGGGTGAAACGGATCCGGGCGCTGCACGGGCCGTCGCCGACGCTCCGCACCCGGATGTTGAAATTCTCGCGCGAGAATTCGCCAAGCCCGACTTCGACATTGCTGACGTTCACCGTTTCGGTCGTATCGACGAATTCGGGGCGGCAGTCCGCGGCGAGGGCCGGCGTCGCAAAGGCCAGCATAGAGGCGGCAAGGAGGGAAAAACGGCGCATAGATAGTCTCCTATTCGCTTTGTGCCGGCAGGTCGATCGTGCCCATGCGCAGCAGACCCTCGTTATTGTCCGGGACCTCGATCGTCAGCACCTTCCGGGCGCCGTCCAAGGTTACGAGATAGGTCTTGCCGGGGCGCGAGGCCGATGATCCCGAAACGTCCCACCGAATTGGTGAAGAAGGGCTGGGTTTCGAAACCTTCATCGTCGGTGGAGGTGACGCGCCCGGTCGCAAGCGCGAGCGGCTTGTCGCCGACGACGATATTGCCGACGGCGCTGACGAAGCGGTTGCTGCCGACGACGATCTTGTAGCCGCTGTGGAAGGGCGGATTGACCCGCGCGACGCCGTCGCCGATGTCATAGACCGTGTCGACGCCGGCCAGGTCGAACTGGATATTCTGATAGGAATAGGATGACAGCGTCGGCTGAACGGCGGCGCCGAAAATGCCGCTGCGCGCTTCGTAATTGTCGTTGCGCAGGCCGCGTCCGGTAATGGCTTCCTTGCCCTTGATCGACGAATGCGGGCGGGCGACGGCGAAGCTGTCGTTGATCGGCCGGCCGATACCGAAGGTTCCGTCGGCAAAGGCGAGCGACGTCCCGATCTGCAGGCGTGCGCGTTGGCGATCGGTCAGATTGCCGAGGCTGCTCCCGTTGGTGAACACCGACGCGCGGGCGTTGAACCGATTGCCGACATAGTCGAGGCTGGCGTTTGCCGACGTATCGCCACGCGAATCGGTAAAGCCGATGTCGTAACCCCACGATCCGACGCTGTTGTCGGCGCCGCGCGCCACCGTCGCGCGGAAGTCCTGCGTGCGGCTGCGGTAATCGGCATTGGCGCGTCCCCTTTGGCCGAAGAGCATCGAAATGCCGACGCGCACGCCGAAATTGTCGCGGTAGAAATTGTCCTTGCCATATTCGACGCCTCCATTGACGCGGAAACGGCGGTTCAGCCGGTGCGACACATCGACATAAGCGACGGTTCTCGTGGGCAAATTGCCCCCTTGGCGCGTGTGGGTGACCCCTGCGGACCCATAAGTGTAGAGCGAAAAGGATTGCGTGTAGCTCGCGGTAAGGGTCAGCGTGCTGAAGGTCGGCCGGAATATCTCGTCGAGCGTCTGGTAGTTGCGGCTTTGATAATCGACCGTGACCGACAGCTGCTTTCGGTTTTCCTGGTCGTTGCCGCCGCGAAGCCGGTAGGCGCCGCGAAAGGCATAGCCGGTGCGGCCGCCGATGCTGACGCCGCCCTGCAGGTCGAAGGCTCCGGGAATGAACTGCGGTATCAGCGTCATTTCGCCGCCGAAAATCTGTCGATCGTCCGAAATCTGTGCCGCGCCGCCGAGGATCAGATTGTCCGAAAGCGCCTTGCGGTAAAAGGCGACGGCGGCAAGCTGTTTGGTGTAGTCGGGCTGGAAAGCCAGCGTTCGGGCGAGCGCGCCGACGCTGAAGACATATTCATAGTCGCCCGCTTCCAGATCGAGCGGTTCGAAGAAATAGTCATAGTTGATCGTCTGCTCGCGGCCTGCGGCGTCGCGGATCACCAGGCTGACGTCGTTCGAACCGAATTGGAGCGGCAGGTTGGCGAGATCATATCGCCCGGCCTCGAGCTGTAGCGTCTGATATTGCGCGCCGTTGATCAGCACATCGACGGTCGAATTGGAATCGAGAAAAATCTCGCGGCCGCCGAGCCGCGACGCCGGCAGGAAGGGGCGGAAGGTCTGCCGCCGCCGTTCGACGCTGATGCCGCCGATATAGGGTGTCCGGAGCAGCGGAATCGTGTCGGGCCGCAGGTCGCCGGCGCTGAAGCGGCGATATTGTTCGGGCTGGTCGTATACCGCGCGAAGCGAGCGCCGGTAGAAACGATAATTGTCGTCGAACTGGTCGGTGAAGGCGCCGTCGAGTTCGAGCACGATATTTTTGAATCGCGTCGCGCCGAAGATATAGAGTTCGGGTTTCTGCGCGCCCGTGTCCTCATCATAATCGAAATTGCCGTTGAGGTTCAGAAAGGCGCTGAACTTCGCCGGGTCCATCGCCGGCAGGACCGACTCGGTCTGGTTTTGCTGTTGCATGCCGAGCGTGCCGGCCGGCCGCCAGCGCCCGTCCAGATTGACGACGATGATTTCGAGGCGATTCTGGTCGAAACGGATTTCGAACCCCGCCGATGCCAGCGTTGACGCGCTGACGAAGGCGTCGCTCCCCAATATATCGTCGAGCTGGCGGCGGCCTGCGTCGTTGAGAAGGCTGTCGAGTTGCCGCCGCAACGACTGGCTCTCATAGGAAATTTCGCCTTCCGACGAAATTTGCACCAAGACGTCGCCGAGCACGCGCTGATTGTGCACGAGCGGAACGTTGAACGACAGGTTGCGCCCCTGCGCGGCGGTGGCCAGCGCGGCGGCCTGCCCCGATTGCTGCCACGCATAGGCCGGCGTCGATGCGAACGCGACCAGGCACGAGGCCAGCGTCGCCGCGCCGACCTGTTGCAACCAGCGATTTTTCCCCCCTGCGGTCATTTCAGGGGCTTACTTCGACCCGGATCGAGTCCGCTGCGAGCGGTTCGTCGGTCGGCACGAAGAAGGAACGGGTGCGGTCGGGGCCGACGACGCCGACGCCGATGATCCGCGTCATTTCCTCGCCGCGATAGCTCCGGCTGTAAGGTGCGCCGGCGGCGGTCGTTCCGTTGACCGTCCATTTCGACATGCCGGCGAGGAAATAGCGCGTCCCGCTGTTGGTCACACGAACCTGAATGCCCGGCTGCGGAACGGGTGCGGGCAGCGCCGCCGGGGTCGCGGCGGGGTCGTCGGGATTGGCAGGATCGGGCGCGGCGGCCGCCGGCGCCGCTTCTTCGGGCGGCGGCTCGGGCAGGCGGACGGTCGGCTCTACCGAGGCGACGACCGCCTGCGGCGCCGTGCCGTTCGGCACGACATTGACCAGCACATTATAGTTGATCACGACCTGAACCTGCGACTGGCCGGCCTCGAATTTCACCGGGACCTGCTGGATCGACAGATAATAGACTTCGGATTTCCCAAGATCGGGCGCGCCGACATATTGCAGGCGAAAAACCTGCTGCGAATTTTTCTGGACGATCGTTTGCGCCGGAAAGACCAGAAACTGGTCGTCGGCCGGCGTCAGGGTGAGTTCGCCGGTTTCGCTGATCTCGCCGCGCATCACGCGCGCTTCGAACGGAATGTCGCGTTCGCCCGGGTTGGTCAGTTCCACCCGTGCGACCGATCCGCCGCCGCTCGGCCTGAGTTCGACGATCATAGGAGACACGCGCGCCGCCTGTGCCGCAACGGGCGCAAACAACAGGGCCATCGCGGCGATCGCCGCGGTGAATCGACTGAACATGAATTCCCCCAAATTCCTCCACCCCGGCAGTGGACCGGACGTCCCTATGACGTCCTGCTTTCGTCCGGGTAAACGGCCGGAAAAAAAGGGAGAGGCGTGGCCCCTCCCTTTTTCTTTTCCGATACCGGAGTCAGGCCTTAGACCGGGCCGAGCGCAACGGTGGCGACGTCGGTGTAGGTGCCGGCGAGCGGGCGCTTCGGATTGTCGCCGCTGAAGATGTAGACGCGCAGCGAAGCGTTGTCGTGGAACGCGTCGGTCTGCACGCGCGAACCGCTGGTGCTGTTGTGCGTGAACAGGAAGGCCGGCAGGAACGCGCTGTTGGCGGTCGGGCTCAGCGAGGCGCGATATTCGATCACGTTGGTGAAATCGACTGCATCCGGGCCATCATTGGCTTCGGTGGTGGTCAGGCCGCCATTCTGCGACGAAATGGTGATGCGCGCGCCATAGTTGCAGCTCGCCCAGATGTTCTGGAAGGTGTTGTGGAATTCCTGGTTGATCAGCAGCGCGTTCGAACCCGAGTCCTGGTTGATCGAGACGTTGTTGAAGTTGACGTTCTGCGGATCGTCGATGCTGCATTCCGGCTGCACGGTCGCCGTGACGGTGAACGAGTCCGAAGCCGAAGCCTGGGCAAAGGCCGGCGACGACATGAGCGCGGTGGTGGCCACCGCGATGGCAAGAAGCTTTTTCATGATAGTCCTTTCAAGTTCGCAAAATGCGTAAGCCCAGACGGAGGGTCGCTGGCCCGTCTGCGCACCTGAAAAGGGATATGGTCTGACGACTCGAGTCTCCCCCCTCGGTAAACAAATTGTTAAAGGGTCAGGCAATGCCCGCATCCCCCAAATTGGGTAGGCAGTCGCTTTAATTGACTGTTAACCCTCTTTTTCGCCGCAAATCCTGACCCACAATGAGGCAGGCGGGCTAAGCGCTTGAAGTAGGAGATGTTTTGTCTTAAGTTAACTTCACTTTCCGGGGGGGAAGGCCAAACTGTGCTCGATCGGGCCGGCTCCGCGCCGCCTGCTCCGTTTTTCATCGCCTCCGGCCGCATCAGTCGAGCATGGAATCACCGATGAACGACCGCATGACCCGAGGCCGCGCGCCCGACCAGCGAAAGCGTCGGGCGAAGCGCCGAGCCAGCATATGATCCTCGCGTGGGTCGCGCGGGAGAATAAGGCGCGGCTGCTCGTCGACGGCGCGCTGCGGCTGGAATGGGCCAATTGTGCGGGGCATGAACTGATCGCTAAGGGCGATCTGCTCAGCGTCGATGCGAGCAATGTCGTCACCGTGCGCGGCGAGCTGCAGTTCAAGATCGAAAATGCGATCAACTCGCGTGCGCCCGAATCGCTCATTCTGGTCGACCAGCATGAAGATATGGCCGAGCATGTCGTCGTACGCATCGAAATGCTGCAGGAAGAGGGCGGCAAATCCTATTTCGGGCTGCAGATCCTGCGCCACGCGCCGCCGTCGGACCGGTGGCTCGCGGCCCTCGCGCGCCAGTTTCAGCTGACCCCCAAGCAGTCGCAGATATTGATGCAGATGATCGCGGGCAAATCGACCGAAGCGGCGGCGAGCGTGATGGACATATCGGTCGAGACCGTGCGCACGCACGTCCGCGACGTCTATGCGAAGCTCAACGTCGGATCGCGCGAGGAATTGTTCGCGAGGGTGCGCCCCTTCTACCTCTGACGCGCCGCGCGCGTCACAGCCAGAGCAGGGGCTGGCGGACGGGGAAGTTGCGCACCACCTCGCCGATGACGGGATCGGGGTCGAGGCGCTCCCAGACAGCGAGCCAGTCGGCGCGTCGCTGGGCCAGGCCGCCGAAGAGCAGACTCGGCTGGCGCACCGGAAAGCCATCCCAATATTCGATATCGCGCGCGAACGGCCATTTGCCCTTGTCGGCGATATAGGGTGCCATGAAAGCGATCGCGCGCCGATCGAGCGGCCGTCCGGGGTCCGCCAATCGATGAGCTCGCCCTGCGTGTCGCCCATCAGCCAGGCGGATGCCGCGAGCACGTCGAGATTGAAGAGCGAATAGGCGTAGGGTTTGGTGCGCGCGAGCTCGAGCGGCTGGCGGCCGTCGGCTTCGATCTGGTTGGGAATGATGATCGTTTTGAGGCGGGTGCGGAGGTCGGCGCGCACATCGTCGCGGCCGAGGAGCGAGGCGAAGCTCGCGGCCTGGAGCAGCCAGCAGCTGCCATGATTATTCTCTTCGTCGCGCTCCTCGGTCCCGAAGGGCGAGGTGGTGAGCCAGTCCAGATAGTCCGCGAACCAGCCTTCGACGCCGGTCCGGATCGCGGCATAGCCGGGCGCATGCTTTCGCGCGAACAGCGTCGCGGCGCGTGCGACCTCGACGATCTGCAGCGTGTCGATGACGCCGATCGCGCGGCCGCTGTTCACCCCGATGATCGCCTGCGCGTGGTTGAGATGGGGGTTCATGCGCGTTGCCGGATCGACGAACCACGCGCGCAGGTGGCGCATCGCGGCGTCGGCGAAATGCGCCTCGCCGGTGAGATCCCACAGCGCCGCGAGCGCGGGTACCGTGCGGCCGAACCCGATCAGCGCGTCGCGATGGCCATCGAACTTGTCGGGATTCGACCGTCCGTCGCGGCGGATATAGGGGCCGCCGGGGCTGGCGGGATCGGGCCACCAATAATCGCCTTCGGAATAATAGTCGTGTGGACTCGCCGGGCTGCGCGGCGCGGGGATGGCGGCGATGGTGCGCGGTGCGGACGCGAGGAGCGCCCCTGCCTGTGGGAGCAGCCGGCAGCGTTCGATCGCGCGGATATCGACGACCGTCTTGCCCGGCCATGCCCAGCCCGCGGCGGGGGCGAGAAGGGCGGCAAGAAGCAGCGAACGGCGCGCGATCATCGGCGGAGCCTATCAGGGGATGCGATGGCGCAGCAACAGGTCGCCGCTCGCCGTGCGCGGATAGGCGCCGGGCCACGCCGTTCCGGCGCGGACGAGCAGCGCGTCGAGCGTGTCGGCGGGCCAGCTCATTTCCCGGTACGGCCAGTCGGCGGCGCGGCCGCGATAGGCGGCGACATAGTCGGTCGCTTGCCGCAGCGACCGGCCCTTCGTTCCCTGCGCGCCGTAGAGATCGATCCCGAGACAGGCGGCACTGTCCGCAACGTGGTAAGCGGCGCCCAGCGCATAGAGCGAATAATGGAAGCTGCGCGTGCGCGTCAGCTCGGCGGGCATCGCGCCCGACGCGTCGACCTGCTTGTCGATACGCGTCTTCACGAAGGCGGTGGCGATGCGCCGTGCAACGTCCGGCTGGCGGGCGAAGAGCGCGAACCGCGCGACCTGTGCGTCGTACCAGATGCCGTGATTGTTTCCGGCCCTGCCTTCTTCCTTGCCGTTCGGGCTTTTGAGCATCCAGTCGGTATAGCGCGCGAACCAATGCTCGAGCGCGGTCACCTCGGCGGGGGTCAGCGCGCCCGAGGGGGCGATCAGCCCGGCGGCATCGATCACGGCGATGAAGCCTGCGCCGTCGAGCACGCCTTCGGGGCGGCCTTCGGACACGCCGGGGACAGCCTGCGCATAATTCATATTCGGGTTCATCGCGGTGGCGGGGTCGAGGAACCAGGCGCGGATCGTCGCGGCGGCGCGGGCAGCGTAGCGCGGGTCGTCGCTGTAATAATAAGCGAGCGCCAGCGTGTCGGCCTCGCGAGCCATGCGGCTGAGCGCGCTACGGTCGAAGCGGTTCGTCTCAATCTCGGGATTGGTGTCGCCGTCGCGGCGGATATAGGCGCCGTTGGGATTGGCGGGGTTCGGCCACCAATAGCGCGCGAGGCTGACATAATCATGGCGGTCGCCCGACACGGGGATGCTGCGCTTGTCCATCACCGACGCAGGTTTCGTGCCGAGCATCTTGTCCGCGCGCGCGATAAGATGGCGATAGGCGGCCGAGGCGGCGGGATCCCCCGGGATCGCGGCCTTGATCGCCTTCAGATCGTCGGGGCGCAGCGAGAAGGTACGGCGGCCGTCGAAAGCGGCGGAATAGCCCTCGCTCGCGGCGCAGACCGGGGCCGGCGCGGGAGAGGAAAAAGCCGCCGCCGCGTGTGGAGACGCGGCGGCGGCCAATATGGCCCAAGGGAGGCGAACCAAGCTTGTGGGCGTCACAGGCGGACCCGGAAGCCAAAGAAATATTGCGTGCCGCCACGCGACACCTCGGCGATGCTGTCGTATCCGCCCTTGTACATGATGTCCTCGGTTCCCGTGACGTTGAGCGCCTGCAGCTTCAGCTGGACATTCTTGGTTAGGTCGTACTGCGCCGACAGATTCAGATAAGTACCGCCGCGGATTTCGCGGTTTGTGCCGCCATTGGGCTTGTAATAGCCCGAACGGTAGCGAAGGTTGGCGCGCAGCGAGAGGCCCCATTTCTCGAACCACACCGACCCGCTCGCGGTCCATTTCGACAGCCCGATCAGATTGGCGGGGTCGACGAAGGCGGCGATCGGCGAGGTGTCGGGATATTCGAAATTGGCGAAGGCGCGGTTGACCGACCCTTGCACGCCGAAGCCGTCGAGCGGATCGGGGAGCCAGGTGAAGGCGTGGCTCGCAGTCGCCTCGACCCCGTACAGATGGCGCGTTTCGAGGTCGTTCGACGGCGCCACGGGGCTGATCGTGAAGGTTTCGGTCACCGGCGCGCCGCCGTCGCGGATCGTCGTGACGGTAATGTCCGTCGGGATCGGTTCGGAGCGGCCTATCACCGTCCCCTTCGCCCATTTATAATAGCCCGCGACCGACACGAGCGTATCCTTCGACGCGTAAAGCTCGAGGCTGGCATCGACGTTCCAGGCGCGCAGCGGCTTGAGGTTCGGGTTGCCGGTGGTTGCGTTGAAGATGATATTGTCGAGCCCGGTGCCCGTCGAGGGATTGAGGTTGATGCCGGCGCCGAAGCTTTCGATGCCCGACCGCGCGATCGCGCGATAGGCGGCGAGGCGCAGCTTGACCTCCTGCGACAGGTCGAAGGCGATGTTCGCGCTCGGCAGGAAATAATTATAGCTGCCCTTGGCGGTATTCGACTGCAGCTGGCCGGCCGGGTCGACGCTGACCGTATAGCTGTCGCCGGGCGTGTCGATGACGATGCGATAGGGCTGGCGGAAACCGACCGAGGTGATGTCGGTCTTCACCCAGCGCAGGCCGATATTGCCGCTGACCGGCACGCTGCCCATGTCGCCTTCGAATTTGGCCATCGCATAGGCGGCATAGATGCGCTCGGTGACGTCGATGTCGCTCGGGTCGCGGCCGTCGGCGGGGTAGGGGAGCGCGTCGTCGCTGCCGGTGAAGGTCCGGAACAGGCAGTCGTTGTCGAAGGTCGCCCAGCGCGTGACGTTGGTGCCCATGCCCTTCATGTAGCTGGTCGTCGTGAAGGGCACGCGGCATTGCTGGTTCGCCTGCGTGATCAGCGCGGTGACCTGCGCCGCGGTGCCCGGGATCGTGTTGAGGTCGTTGTTGCGGGCATTGTCGTTGGTGCGGTGATGGTCGGAGACGCGGCCGCCGAACTTCAGTCCGCTGATAAAGCCGTCGAGTTCGCGGTCGATATCGAGCCGTGCCGCCCAGATGCGGTCGACGCGGTCGGTGACGAAGCGGTTGCGCGCATAGACGGCGTTGTTCGCGGTCGCGAGAAACAGATTGTGATCGGTGATGTCGAAATTGTCGAACTCGACCACCGGCACGATGTCGTCCTCGACATAGGTCAGCGTGTAGCCGACGCGGCGGGTCGAGCGCATGCGCGTCTGCTTCTGCGTTTCGGTGCGGTGGCTCTTGGAATAGGAGGCGTCGAACGCGACGTTCCAGCGATTCGGCGACCAGATCAGGCTGAGCCCGCCGCCCAGATATTCCTCGTTGCGCTGGCGCGTTTCGAGCTGGTTTTCGAGGTTCGAATTGCCGCGATAGCTCATTAGCGCGCCGGGCGAATAGCCGTTGCTGCCGTTGCCGATGACGAGCGGCTGGACGCCGCGCAGCCCTTCGGTGATCTGCAGGACGTTGCGATCCTCAAGGCTGGCACGCTTCGAATATTGGCCATCGATCGCGATTTCGAAGTCGCTCGACGGGCGCCACTGGATCGCGCCGATCAGGCCGTCGCGGACCTCTTCGGTCGTCTGGGTGCGGAAGCTGCGCGACGAGTTGGCAAAATAGGCGGGACCGCGGGTTTCGCCGACCACGACGCCGCCGACGGAGCGCGGGGCGGTCGCGTTGACGCAGTTCTGGTTGGCGCCCGCGCCGGTCTGGACCGCGGTCGTGCCGGTCAGCTGGAAGGGATTGTTCGCCGAGGTGTTGCAGAGCTGAAAGGTCGAATTGGCGTTGTAATAATCTTCGGGCGCGGTCGTGTCCTGCCGCTGATAGCCGATCGAGATGCCGATATCGCCGATGCCGGTCGAGAATTGGTCGGTGTAGGAGAAATTGGCGCGATAGCCGAGGCCGTCGTGCTGATAGACGTCATTATCCTGCGGCTGGAAATCGCCACGCACTTCGAACTGGATGCGGCGCTTGCCGTAATCGAGCGGCCTCATCGAACGGAGTTCGATCACCCCGCCGACGCCGCCTTCAAGGAAGTCGGCGCGCTGCGTCTTGTAGACGAGGACGCCGTTGACGAGTTCGGACGGGAATTGCTGGAAGGCGACCGAGCGGTCGGGGCCCGCGGTCGACACTTCGCGGCCGTTGAAGGTCGAAAAGCTCAAGGTCGGGCCAAGACCGCGCACCGACAGCTCGTTGGCGTTGCCCTTGAAGCGGTCGGCCGAGACGCCGACGATGCGTTCGAGCGTGTCGCCGACCGAATTGTCAGGGGTGGCGCCGATCTCGTCGCTGACCAGACCATCGACGACAACGTCGGCGTCGCGCTTGAAGGCGATCGAACTGCGCTGCGTCGCGCGGACGCCGGTGACGAGAATCTCGTCACCGGCGTCCACCGCCGCGGGCTGATCGCTCTTGATCTCGGCGGGCGCCTCCTGACCCCAGGCGGGGGCTGCGGAGATAAGCGCGGCCGAAGCGAGCAGCGCGGCACGGGTCATCATGACCGGGCGTAATTTCATCTTTCTCTCCCTGTTTCGCCGGTCTCGATGCCCGCGATAAGATTTGATACCGGTGTCATTTTTGCAAAGCGAATTTGATACCGGTGTCATCATCGAATGTAATACAACTTTGGTTGCGAAGTCAATCGCGGCCCGCCCCCCGTGGATCCCTATCATTGGGCGACTAAGGTTTTCTGCCCGCTTGGCGCTTCGACGCGAGATCGTACATCGCCGTGCCCGCGAGTAGGAATGCGCCCGAGCCGTAGAATTGCGTTTCTTCCGCCGCGACGCTGTCGGGACGGTCGCCGACCTGCTGGACCCAGCCCAGCATGCCGTCGGGCTGCACCGCGCGCTGCAATGCGGCCCAGCCGCGGATCGCCGCGGGTTCGTAGGTGGCGCGCTTGAGCAGTCCCTGATCGACGCCCCAGGCAAAGGCATAGGTGTAGAAAGCGGTGCCGCTCGATTCGGGCGGCGTACCGGGGTCGCTGTCGAGCAGCGAGGCCGGCCAATAGCCGTCGGCCTTTTGCAGCGTCACCAGCTTCGCGGACATTTTCTTGAAAATGCCCTCATAATAGGGGCGCTGCGGATCATCCTTGTCGAGTATCTGCAGCACACGGACAAGCCCACCCATCACCCAGCCGTTGCCGCGGCTCCAGAAGATCTTGCGCCCCTTGTCGTCGCGCCGGTCGAAAAAGCGGCTGTCGCGGAAATAAAGATCCTCGGCGGGGTCATAGAGATAGTCGGTCGTCGCCTTCCATTCGGCGTGGACGAAGTCGGCATAGCGCTTGTCGCCCGTCGCCTTGCCGATGCGCAGCATGGTCGGCGGCGCCATGAAAAGCGCGTCGCACCAGCACCAGCGTTCGGTGCACAGCGAATAGCCGCCGCCTGGCTGCGTCGGTACGAATTCAAGGCTGTTGGCGCGGCGGTTGGTGAAGACATTGTCGAAATAGGCGCGCGCCGGCACGAGCGCCTCGGCGCCGCCGCCGTTGCGCGACGCCCATTCCCATGCCTGCGCGATCAGCTGGTCGTCGGCATGGAAGGCAAGCCGGCCGAGCTGCCATTTCTCGGCGCGGCCGAGTTCGACGACCGGATCGCGATAGCGCGCGTCGCGCTCGGCGAGATCGGTGAGCGCAACCCAGAAGGTCGCCTGTTGCCAGTCGCGCGGCTCGCGCACGCTGGGACGCGCGGCGGGCATCTTGTCCCACGCCTCGCGATGCGTGAGCTGCCAGTCGGCGACGCGGCGCGTCTGTGCGAGGATGTCGGCGGGCTTCGGCATGACGGGCTCGGCCGGGGCTACCGCCGCGGCGGGGGCGGTCATCATCAGGGCAAAGAGGCTTAGCGACATGGCGTTTCCTTTACGGGCGTGAGGGCGATCGAGGACAGGGTGAGGCGCATCGGGGCGCTCGACGACAGCGCGAAGGGCGCGGTGACCGTATCGAGCCGCGCGCCGGGCAGGCAGGTCAGCGGGATTTCGAGTTTCTGCCAACCGCGTCCGGCCATTGCCGCGAGCCGCGGGGCGATATCGAGCCTTACGGTGCAGCCGGGGCCGCAGCGCATTTCGAGCATCGCCGGGGCGGCCGGGGCCTGGTCGACGCGAAGGTCGAGCGTGAGCGCGAGCGGCGCCGCACGCGACAGGTCGGCGGAGCGCGGATTGGCGACGATCAGCGTCCCGCGCGAGCGGCCCGACCAGATGATCTCGCGCGCATCCTCCTGCGCATCGCGATCGACCGGGTGCACCGCGATCGCGCCATTGTCGGCGGCGCCGACGATCGCCTGCGGGCTGTCGTTGGTGCCGTCGATCTGGAGCAGGCGCGTCCCGACCGCGCGGCCGCGCGCGAAGATCGGGCCGATGACCGGCTGCTCGACGACGATGCCCGGATCCTCGGACAGCGCCGGCGCCGGCTTGCGATCGGCGAGGGTGAGGCCGAAACCGAACGGATAGAGCGGCTTATAATCCGTATCGCCGACGTTGAGCGGCACGCCCTTGGCGTCGGCGGGCCAGGAAAAGGGGAGCCTGCCCCGGAAATCATTCTTGCCGAACAGGACGTCGGCGACCCCGCCGCCCTCCGACCCCGGCAGCCAGGCCGCAACGAAGGCGTCGGCGGCGTTGATATGGCGATTGATCCACAGCGGGCGGCCCGAGAGAAACACGGCGACCACCGGAATGCCCGCGGCCTTGAGCCGCTTCATCGTGTCGAGATTACCGCGCATATCGTCGAAATAGAGATCGGCGCGGTCGCCCTGGAACTCGGCATAGGGATCCTCGCCGAAGACGACGATCGCCGCATCGGGCTTTGCCGTGAAGCGCCCGTCGACCGAGAGTTCCGCACTGCCGCCACGCGCCCGGACGGCCTCGCGCACGCCCGCGAAGATCGAGGTCGCGCCGGGAAAATGCTCGGGCAGCGTGCCGGTGCCCTGCCAGGTCAGCGTCCAGCCGCCCGACTGTTTGCCGACATTGTCGGCGCCGTCGCCCGCGACCAGAATGCGCGCATCTTTCTTGAGCGGCAGGACTCCGTCATTTTTGAGGAGGACCAGTGATTCCCGCACCGCCTGCCGCGCCACCGCACGATGCTCGGGTGCGCCGAGCAATTCGTAGCGACCCGCATAAGGCCGCGCCGAGGGTTTTCCGGCTTCGAACAGTCCGGCGCGCAGCTTGACGCGGAGGATGCGGCGCACCGCATCGTCGAGCCGTGCCATCGGCAGCGTGCCCGACCGCGCGGCGGCGAGCGTCGACGCATAGAGCCCCTTCCAGCTTGCCGGCCCCATATAAAGGTCGAGCCCCGCCGCGATCGACGCGGGACAATCGGTCGGCGAGCAGCCCGGTACCTTGGCATGGCCGTCCCAGTCGCCGACGACGAGCCCGTCGAAACCCCAGCGCTGCTTGAGCACGCCGGTAAGCAGGCTGGAGTTGCCATGCATCTTGACCCCGCCCCATCCCGAAAAACTAGCCATCACGCTCTGCACATCGGCTTCCAGCGCGGCGACATAGGCGGGGGCGTGAAGGCGGATCAGTTCCTGTTCGTCGATCTGCGCATCGCCGCGGTCGCGGCCGCCTTCGGTGCCGCCGTCGGCGAGGAAATGCTTGGCGGTGGCGATGATGTGCGGCCCTCGGAGCCAGTCCTTGTCGCCGCGGCGGCCTGGATGCCGTGCACCAGCGCCGCGGCATAGCTTGTCGCGATCGCCGGGTCTTCGCCGAAGCTTTCATAAGTGCGTCCCCAGCGATCGTCGCGCGCGACCGCGATCGTGGGGGCGAAGGTCCAGTCGAGCCCGGTGACGCGCATTTCGATCGCGGTCACGGCGCCGATTTTCTCCATCAGCGCGGGATTTCGTGCGGCGCCGAGGCCGATATTGTGCGGGAACAGCGTCGCGCCGACGATATTGTTGTGGCCGTGAACCGCGTCCGATCCCCACATCACCGGAATGCGTGGTAGATCGCCCTGCGGACGCATCGATGCCTCATAATAGGCATCGGCTGCCGCGACCCATGCCGAAGCGGGGCCGAATTCGTCGCCGCCGGGCGACGAACTACCGCCGTTTAGAATCGAGCCCAGATGATAGTGGGCGACGTCGTCAGGCGTCGTGCTGCCGATATCGCCCTGGATGATCTGACCGACTTTCTGTTCGAGCGACATCGCCGCGATCAATGCGTCGATGCGAGCTTCGATCGCGGCATCGGCGGCCGGTGCGGCCATCGCGGGCCAGCGGTCGGGGCGGGCATCCTGCGCATTGCCTGGGGCCGCTGCCAAGGCCGCCGCGCTCGCCACCGCGAGCCACCCGCTTCGTTTCACCATCCGCTCCCTCGTTCGCCGGCATCCGTTGATTCCGTTCACATATCTCTTTCCCTTTCGGCGCGAGCCTGTCAATAAGGTTGTCAGACAACTTTGAATCGAATGAAGGGGAGCGAATGCCAAAGATCGTGTCCGCCCGGGTGATATTGACCTCGCCGGGCCGCAATTTCACGACGCTGAAGATCGAATGCGACGACGGGACGACCGGCGTCGGCGACGCGACGCTCAACGGCCGCGAACTCGCGGTTGCGGCCTATCTGTCCGAGCATGTCGTGCCCTGCTTGATCGGGCGCGATGCACATCGGATCGAGGATATCTGGCAATATCTCTACAAGGGCGCCTATTGGCGGCGCGGCCCGGTGACGATGGCGGCGATCGCCGCGGTCGACATGGCGCTGTGGGACATCAAGGGTAAGCTGGCGGGCCTGCCCGTCTATCAATTGCTCGGCGGTGCATCACGCGACGGGTGCATGGTCTATGGCCACGCCAATGGCGAGACGATCGCCGACACGATCGAGGCGGCGCTCGACTATCAACGCCAGGGCTATAAGGCGATCCGCCTCCAGTGCGGCGTTCCGGGCATGGCGTCGACCTATGGCGTCAGCAAGGACCGCTATTTCTATGAGCCCGCCGACAACGACCTGCCGACCGAGAATATCTGGTCGACCGCGAAATATCTGCGCATCGTCCCCGAATTGTTCGCGGCGGCGCGCGAGGCGCTTGGCTGGGATGTCCATCTGCTCCACGATGTCCACCACCGGCTGACCCCGATCGAGGCGGCGCGGCTCGGCAAGGATCTGGAGCCCTATCGTCCGTTCTGGATCGAGGATGCGACCCCGGCGGAGGATCAGGACGCATTCCGCCTGATCCGCCAGCACACGACCACGCCGCTTGCGGTCGGCGAGATTTTCTCGTCGGTGTGGGACTGCAAGGCGCTGATCGAGAACCGGCTGATCGATTATATCCGCGCGACCGTGCTCCACGCGGGCGGCATCACCCATATGCGCCAGATCGCGTCGCTCGCCGACCTGTATCAGGTGCGGACGGGCTGTCACGGCGCGACCGACCTGTCGCCGGTGACGATGGCGGCGGCGCTGCACCTCGGGCTCGCGATCCCCAATTTCGGTATTCAGGAATATATGCGCCACACCGCAGAGACCGACGCGGTCTTTCCGCACGCCTATCGTTTTGTGGACGGCATGCTTCACCCGGGCGATGCGCCGGGCCTGGGGGTCGATATCGACGAGGCGCTGGCCGAAACTCATCCCTATGCCCGCGCCTATCTGCCGGTAAACCGGCTCGAGGACGGGACGATGTGGAGCTGGTGATGCGGTGCGCGCTGCTCCTTCTCGCTCTGTTCGCCGCGCCGATTGCGGCGCAGGAGCATCGGCCGCTGCGGCCGGCAACAGCCGAGGAGCGGAAGGCGCGCGCGGCAGTCGCGATCGCCGACTATCGCTTCGGCGACCTGCTCTGGGAGAACGACCGCATCGCACACCGCATCTATGGCCGCGCGCTCGAGGCGGCCGAGCCGCCCTCTTCGTCGGGGATCGATGCATGGGGCAAGCGCGTGCGCTGGCCGTTCATGGATCGCCAGCTGCGCACCGGCGACCAGCATGCCGATCATGGCGAGGGGATCGACTTTTATAATGTCGGCACCGGGCGCGGAACCGGCGGGCTCGGTATCTGGTACGACAACAAGCTGTGGACCTCGCGCAATTATGTGCGCCCGCATATCCTGCAATCGGGGCCCGACGTCGCCGATTTCAGCGTCGAATATGAACCCTGGCCGGTCGATACGCTGCGCACGGTGCGCGAGACGCGGCGTTTCACCCTGCCCACGGGGACGAATTTCACGCGGCTGACCTCGACGATCGCGTCGAGCAGCAATGCCGAACTGATCGTCGGGATCGGGATTTCGAAACGGCCGACGGGCGGCAGCAAGCTGGGCGAAATCCGCAAGGACAGCGCGGGCGCGCGTCTCAGCTGGTGGGGCCCCGCAGACGGCGACAAGGGCCGCATGGCCGCCGCGGTGATCGTCGACCCCGCCGCCTTTGCCGGCTTTGCCGAGGATGCCGACAATTATCTGATCCTCGTGCGCGTCCAGCCCGGGCGGCCCTTTGTCTATTACAGCGGGGCAGCGTGGGACCGGGGCGGCGATTTCGCGACGCAGGAGGCTTGGACCGATTATGTCGCGGCGCAGCGCCCGGATTTCCGGCCCTAGCCAGCCCGGCCGCGCGATGGTAACGCTCGCCGTCATGGCGACCAAGGCGGCGTCGTTGGCCGATGATCTCGTCCAGCGCTTCGAGGAACAGATTGAATCGGGCGACATGCCCCCCGGTGCGCGCTTTCCGACCGAGAAGGCGATCACCGAGGATTTCGGTGTCAGCCGGACGGTGGTGCGCGAGGCCTATTCGCGGCTTGCGGCGCGAGGATTGCTCGTCTCGCGGCGCGGTTCGGGCGCCTATGTTCCGGACGGCGCGCGCTATCGCGCCTTCCAGGTCACCGCCGAGGAAGTCGGTGAGATCGACGATGTGCTGAAACTGCTCGAAATGCGCATGGGGTTCGAGGTCGAGATGGCGGGGCTCGCCGCCGAGCGCCGCACCGAACAGGATCTGAGGCGCCTGGTCGAAACGCTCGATGCGATGGAAGGCAGCGCCGACGTCGACGCGTCGGTCGATGCCGATGCGGCGTTTCACGCGGCGATCGCCAGCGCGACGGGTAACGGCTATTTCCTGCGCTTCACGCAGTTTCTCGGCGTCCGGCTGGTGCCGTCGCGGCGGCTGTATCTGCAGGGCGACGACCCGGTCCGGCATCAGCGCTATGCGCATACGATCAATCGCGACCACCGCGCGATCTATGCCGCGATCGAGGCGGGCGATGCGGCGGCGGCGCGGCGCGCCGCGCGGCGCCATATCGAAAAATCGATCGCCCGCTATCGCGCGCTCAAGGAATCGGGATCCGAGCTGCCGTCGGTCTGATCCAGAACCGGCCTGCCTGTCCCGAAAGCGGATGCCGTTAACCTAAAAAGAAGCATCACCGGCATAGGATCGCGCCGAGACCGTCGTTCGCCAGCTTTTCCGGGCATCCGCGGCAGGTGACATCGGGCCATGTTACCGCGAATCACCCCCGGCGCTAACTTGATTTCGACTCGCGATGGTCTATGCCCTGCTACGTGCAAGGCGACCCCGACAATTACATCAGCCTGCTTTCGGCCGCGCAAATCGAAACGTTGCGGCACGTCTATGAGCACAAAAATTCCAAGCAGATCGCGCGGCTGATGGACGTATCGCCGCACACGGTCGACGAACGCGTCCGGCGGGCCTTAAAAAAACTTAATGTTTCGAATAGGATAGAGGCGGCACGTATCCTCGCGGTTAACGGTGTCTTCGATCATGTTACCCCTTATCAATCTTTGACATATCAATTGATCGACCTAGGCGACGAGGCCCCCGACGGTGAAGCGGGACCGGGGCGCAGTTCGTTTCGGCGGATCTTCGACATCGGTTCGCCATTTCCGACCGCGTCCCAGCCGGCCAACCGGCATGGGTTGATGGAAAGGATAATCTGGCCAATCCTGATCGCCTTCGCGACCATTTTGGCTTTCTCCGCCCTCTATTCGATCCTTGTCGGACTTGGCCGGGTCATGACCTGACGGTCCGAACCGAATGCTGCGGGGGGGAAACCGGTAGCATTCCTTTGCAAGGGATAAGAGCATGCTGAACGAACGCGTTTCCGCAGCAAAGAAGATCGCTTCCGAACTGCACCAGGCCGAAGACGCCATCGACGAAGCGATGATCCGCATCGCACAGCTCGCCGCGACGCTGCCCACCGCGCGCCGCGATACCAACATGTCGGCGATCGTCGGCCAGGAAGCCATGGCCAAGGTCGCGAACGCGCTCGCCGCCGCCGGCGAGGTCCGCCAGCTGCTGACCGACGCGCATCTGGCGCTGACCGTGACGCAGAAGGAAGTCGGTCTCGGCACGCGCATGTTCGGCGCCGGCGTGAAGCCGCCCGCGAGCGCGGCGCTGGTCGAAGAGGGCAGTAACGATCGCGAAGCCGCCGCCCTGTCGTTGGCGAAGGCGTCGTAACCAGCAAGGGTGGACGAGCCACATATGTGGACCGTGGCGATATATTATGGCGTTTTGCTCCTGACGGTCGCCGTTGCGATTTTTCGCGGCGGCGCGCTGGAGCGATGGGCCGCCTATACGGCGCTGATCGCCTCGGTCCTCACCACCATTATCGTACCCAATCCGAAATGGACCGACATTGAATATAATATCTTCGCCATCGACATATTGGCGCTGATCAGTTTTTGGGTGATCGCCCTGAAAACAAGGCGTTTCTGGCCTTACTGGATTACCGGTTGGCAATTGATCGCGATTTTCGGGCACGTCCAGAAGCTGATGTTTTCGGAGATATTGGAGCGCCCCTACGCGCTGCTTTCAATGTATATTTCCTACCCGATCCTCTTTGTCATTCTCTATGCATCGGGTTCGGCCAGACGGAGGGGTGATGTTGCGGCGTAGCGCAAGCTGCGACCGAGGGGTCACATCGCATGCAGCAATTTTCGAACGTTGAAATTGCCGAAATCAGGTCGCGTATCGATCAGATCCATGAATTGCTGGCGAGCCGCGGCGACGCGGGGCTGGCGATCGACGAGATCGCGCTCGCGCCCGAAACCGATACGCCCCGTGCGGCGATGCTGAACCAGCTCGCGTTCAGCATCCAGATCCGCCGCATGCGCAAAAGTCATTTTCCCGGCGGGCAGATGTCGGGGGCGACCTGGGACATGATGCTCGACCTGATGCTCGCCGAATCGCACGGCCGCACGCTGAGCGCGAGCGACCTTGCCACCGGCGCGGGCGTGCCGCTGTCGTCGGGGCTGCGCATGATCGCGTCGCTCGAGGCGATGGGGCTTGCCAAGCGCAGCATCGACGCGCGCGACCGCCGCCGCTCGATCGTCCGCCTGACCGAGACCGGGACCGAGCAGATGGCCAGCTATTTCGAGAAGATCGGCGCCGCGCTGCGCAACAGCCGCAACCTCGCCGCCTGATCTCCCCGGCCGGATGCGGCGGATGGTCGCCCGCCGCGTCCGGCCTCGGGTTGATCCTGCCTATTCGGTAATCTCGCGCATCATGCGATCGACCTTGATCATCGCGTCGCGCTTGATCTGGCACACCCGCGCCGCGCTGACGTCGAGCGTCAGGCCGATCTCCTGCAGGTTGAGCTCTTCGAAGAAATAGAGCTGGAGCACGAGTTGCTCTCGATCCGACAGGCGCTCGATGCAGTGGCGAAGCGCTGCGAGCATATCCTCCTGTTCGCAAAGATCGTCGGCGGTCATCCGCTCGTCGGCGAGCAGGAAGGCGCCGCCTTCCATCAGTTCGTCGAGCGAGGTCGAGCGGCCGTGGGTGGCGCTGCGTTCGAGCGCGAAATAATCCTCGGCGCTCATGTCGAGCGCTTCGGCCATTTCGACTGCGGTCGGCGCGCGCATGAACTGCTGTTCGAGCGCCTTGCGCGCCGCCTGCATCCGTTTGGCCGCGCCCATCGCTGAGCGGCGACGTCGGCCTCGCGGCGCAGCTGGTCTATCATCGCGCCGCGGATGCGCGTCGTCGCATAGGTGGAGAAGGCGAACCCGCGCTCCTCATATTGGCGGCTCGCCTCGATCAGCGCGATCAGACCGACCTGGATCAGGTCGTCGAGCTCGCTCGACCGCGCGACCTTCGAGAAGACCTGCCACGCGATCTTGCGCACCAGCGGCGCATATTCCTGCACCAGCGCCTCGGCGCTGCCGCCATAGCCATGCGGGCGCGCCGCGCGGGCGAATTGCTCGGCGGGCTCAACTTTCATGCGGTTGGTCCTTCATCTGCGCATCCTCGTCATGGGCAAGGCGCGGCACTTCGCCACCGATGGTGGCGACGATTTCGGTCTGTTTGTTCGCGGGAATCTCGAGGTAGGAGATCACCGCGACGTCGGGGAAGGTCGCGCGCACCAGCCGCGACAGCGCCGAACGGCAGAGCGGCGATGCGACGAGCGCGAAGCTGCGCGTCGACAGCAGCAGCGGTTCGACCGCCTGGCCGACCTGTTCGATGATCTTCATCGCCATCCCGTGCTCGAACGGCCATTCGGCGCCCGGGTTGGCGCGCACCGACTGGTTGAGCAGCATCTCGATCTCGGGGCTGAAGGTCACGACGGGGAGCGGCATGCGGCTCGGCACGATCGTCTGGATGATCAGCGCGCCGATGCGCTGGCGCACCGCCTCGACCAGGTCGATGTCCGACAGCTGCTGCCCCGCGAGCGCGACCATCGCCTCGGCGATCTTGCGGAAATCGCGCAGCGGCACCCGCTCGACGAGCAATTCCTTGCAGAGTCCGGCTACGCGCGGCAGCGAATAGCCCTGCGGCGACAGATTCTGCGCGAGCTGCGGATAATGTGCCTTCAGATGGTCGAGCAGCGCCTGCGCGTCGTCGATACCGAACAGCTCGGAAGCCGAGCCGACGATGCTGTTGTTGAGATGCGTCGCGACGACGGTCGCCGGATCGACGACGGTATAGCCCGCCGCGATCGCATCATTCTGCGAAGCCTTGGGAATCCAGAGCGCGTCGAGCCCGAAGGTCGGGTCCTTGCACGGGCGGCCGGTCACCTTGGTCACCAGGTCGCCCGAATCGAGCGCGAGCATCTCGTTGGGGAAGACCTCGTCCTCGCCGACGATCACCCCCGCGATCGAGATGCGATAGACGTTGCCGGGCAGCGACAGGTCGTCGGCGACCTTCACCGCCGGAACGACGAATCCGAGCTCCTTCGACAATTGTTTGCGGATGCCGGTGATGCGGCCCATCAGCGGCGCGCCCTTGCGCTCGTCGACCAAGGAGACCAGCGCATAGCCGATCTCGAGCTGGCAAGGGCTTGATTCATTGACGTCGGCCCAGTCGATATGATGCGGGTCGGGCGCGGGATCAGCGGGGGCGGGCAGGGCTTCGGCTTCGGCCGCGGCGCGCTTCATCTGCCAGCCGATCGCGAACGACAGCGCGGCCGCGGGCAGGAT
Source organism: Sphingopyxis sp. (assembly GCA_015657575.1). Lineage (GTDB taxonomy): Bacteria > Pseudomonadota > Alphaproteobacteria > Sphingomonadales > Sphingomonadaceae > Sphingopyxis. Next base: position 14,361 of record JACDQN010000185.1, on the reverse strand, counting down.
CAGCATCTGCGGCATTGCGGGGACGAGACCGAGGATGAACAGAATGCCGCCGACCGCCATCCAGATCGCCGGCGAGGCGAACTGGCTGCCGATCTGGCCCGACAGGTCGAGCGGCGAGGCAACGCGGGTGACGATCGAGGCGGCGGCGATCGAGAGCAGGAGCGCCGGGATCTGCGCGACCAGCGCATCGCCGATCGCGAGCGTGACATAGGTGCTGCCCGCTTCGGAGAAGCTCAATCCGTGGCTGAACATGCCGAGGATCAGCCCGCCGACGATGTTGACGAACAGGATCAGGAGGCCGGCGACTGCGTCGCCCTTCACGAATTTCGAAGCACCATCCATCGAGCCGTAGAAATCTGCCTCGGTCGCCACTTCCTGACGCCGCGCCTTGGCTTCGTCGGGGGTGAGCAGGCCAGCGTTGAGGTCGGCGTCGATTGCCATCTGCTTGCCCGGCAAGGCGTCGAGCGTGAAGCGCGCCGACACTTCGGACACGCGGCCCGCGCCTTTGGTGATCACGACGAGGTTGATGATCATCAGCACGACGAAGACGAACAGGCCGACGACATAGTCGCCACCGATCAGCACCTGGCCGAAAGCCTCGATGACATGGCCCGCGGCGGCGGTGCCTTCATGCCCGTGGACGAGCACGACACGCGTCGAAGCGACGTTGAGCGCGAGGCGGAAGAGCGTCGCAAGCAGCAGCACGGTCGGAAAAGCCGAGAAATCGAGCGGTTTTGCCGCCGACAGCGCGACCATCAGGATCGCGAGACTGATCATGATGTTGAGCACGAAACTGATGTCGAGCAGCAGCGGCGATACCGGGATCACCATCAGGCCGACCAGGATCAGCATCGCGGCGGGCAGCGCGGCGCCGCTCGCGAAGCGCGTCAGGTTGCGCATGTTGAAGCCCGCGGTCATGCCGCGCCGCCTGACAAAGAGGCGAGCCGGCGGTAGGCGTCGGCGGCAAAGCCCATCGAGAGCTTTCTGGGCATCGGTTGAATATCCATCATCTGCAGCGGCGGGCGTCCGCCGCCGCCGCCGTTCGCCGCGCCGCTCCAGCTGCTGGCCTGGTTATGCCAGCCCGAGGAGGGCACCGGCATACCGGTACCGGTCGCGCCGCCGCCTTGTTCAAGCTTGACGCGAAAGCGTTCGCGGATGTCGGAAAGGCTGCGCATGCTGCCGTCGGGGGCGTAAAAGACCGAGCGGTTAGCTGCCGCGGCGTCGGGCATCATCGATGCGCCGGGCTGGTCGGGGTCGGCGTCCATCGCCGACAGGAATTTGACCGCACCGGCGCTGCCGAGGAAATGGGCGAGATAGAGGTCGACGGGTTCGGCGCCGCGGCCGATCCGGCTTTCGAGATAGTCGCGGTTGTCGGCGGTGAGCGCGCCGGCCATCGTCGCGGCGGCGGCGGGATCGTCGCGCAGGCCGAGAATCTGGTCGCGCAGCATCGGGTCGGCGACGGTCAGGCGACCCGACGCGTCGCGGCCGATCGCGTTGGCGGCCCAGTCGAGCCCGTGATCGGCGCCGTGGCGGCGCAGCGTCGCAAGCCAGGTCTGGCGCGTGAACTGATAAAGGCCTCGCGCCGAAGAGGTGGAGGCCTTTGCCGTCGGATTATAGCCGCTTTCGACGCGCGCGACGTCGAACAGATAATCGAAATCGATGCCCGTGCGCGCCGACGCATTCTGCACCGCGTCGAGGACGGGGGCGGCAATGCGGTTCGATCCTGATGTCTGAATGGCATTCATGCTTTTGGTTCCGCTTGTTCAGCAGACCAAACGCAATCATCGTGCCATTTTCATCGAAAGAATACGAAAGCGCGGATTATCAGTAGCTTAGAGCGGCGCCCCGGCTGTGGGTGCCGCGGATGTCATGGCTTCTGTCAATCCTCTGACGCGTCCATTCCTTCAGGATGTTGACGCGGATCGCCGCGGCTTCGAGCTGCGACAACGTGTTTGTGATCAGCGCACGCGCGCGCTGCTCGCTGCCGACGGGTACAGGAGCGCCCTTGAACAGGATCACGGCGGTCGCGAGCGACTCGGTCGCGGCGATGATCGCGCCCGCGTCCTGTCCGTCGAGCGCGCCGACGAGTGCGTCGAGTTTCCCCTGAACATCCTCCATCTGTGTCAGCATCAGGTGGCACTACCCTTGTAGAAACGAACCGCGGCGCCCGCGATCAACGCGGCATCGACCGAATAGTTCCCGCTGGCGATCGCATTGCGCAGCACCGCGATGCGCGCAAAGTCGACGGGGGGTGGTTCCGACGCCAGTTCGTTGGCCAGGCTGAGCAGGCGCGTGACCGGCACCGGTGTGGGCGCGTTCGACGGCGCGCGCACCGTCGCCGGTGCCTCCGATCCGCTCGCCGCCGCCTTGCGCACCGGGGTTGCCCGGGACACGCTGCTGACCTGCAGGGTGATTTTTTCGTCACCTGCCATCTTCGCCTCCATCCTGCGCCGTCAGAAAAGTGACGGCACTGCTCGGACAGCTTAACGGACGGCGTGCGGGGACATTAAGCGCGGATGACAGAAAAAAGATAAGAAAGGGCCCGGGGGCGTCGGAAAGCCGACAGCCCCCGGGCCAAGGGTGGAACTTGCAAGGGCGGGATCAGTCGGACAGGCTGGCGCGACCCGGGCCCGTGACCGTGGCGCTGAGCAGGCTTTTGGCGTCGTTGCCGCGCAGCGCGATCGTTTCGCCGACCCGCCCGTCCTGCGTGGCGATCGCCGAATAACTGATCGCGAAACTTTCGGTTTCGATCGTCACGCGGACATTATCGCCGCGACGGATCACCGGTGCCGCGGCCGCGGGACGCGCGAAGGCGGCCGGTACCAAGGAATTGCCGGCCGGCCCGCTCATCGCGACGCGCAGCCGCCAGCCGAGCGACGCACAGCGAACCGCGAGCGTCTGGGCGTCGATCGCAACGACCGACGCTTGTTCGGGGCAGCGCGCGAGCTTGATGCGGCGATCGATCGGGGTTGCGGTGCGGCCCATCGCGTTCGCGACCATCGACGTCAGCGTGTCGATCGTCTGCCAGTCTTCGGTCGCCTGCTGCGCCGATGCGGCGGGAACGGCGGCGGCGAGTGCGGCAATGCCCGCGATCATCTTGCGATACAACATGGGCCCATCTCCTTTGGTCCAAATGGTCATGCGCCCATGGGTGCAGGATATGTGCCAGTCGCGCATTGCCGCGGCTTTCGGTGCGGCGCGCTGCTTTGCCGTCAAACTTTTGACCGCCCGCGGAGATGCGGTGTCGGCGTTCCGTCGATGATGCAAATAAACCATTGTAAATACAAGAATAATATCTTTTGGCACGGCGATTGCATCATGCCTTGTGTATTTCCGCGCTGGCGTCGGCAGGGTTCCGGCAAGTGCGCGGCACGCGAAGGAATGTGATGATGGCAACCGAAAAGCTTTTTGGCATGCATGCGACGGCGCTCCAGCTGCGCAATCAGCGCATGATGCTGCTCGCCTCCAACATCGCCAACGCCGCGACGCCGGGTTACAAGGCGCGCGACCTCGATTTCTCCAAGGCGCTCGACTTGGCGCGGCAGGGCGGCTCGCCCGCCGCTGCGATGGAGGGTGCGATCAGCTATCGCGTCCCGGTCCAGGCGTCGCTCGACGGCAACACCGTCGAAATGTCGACCGAGCAGACCGCCTTCGCCGAAAATGCGCTCGCCTACCGGTCGAGCCTCTCCTTCCTCAATGGCCGCATCAACACGCTGACGCGCGCGATCAAGGGCGAATGACGATGAACGGCAATTTCTCGGTCTTCGACATCAGCGGCCGCGCCATGTCGGCGCAGCTCGTGCGGATGAACACGACGGCGTCGAACCTCGCCAATGCGGGGACGGTGTCGGGCAGCGAGGCGGGCGCGTTCCGCTCGATGAAGCCGGTGTTCCGCACCGTGATGGACGGACAGGGCCGCGCAACGGTCCAGGTCGACCAGGTCACGACGTCGAAAATGGCGCCGTCGAAACGCCACGACCCGACCAATCCGCTCGCCGATTCCGAGGGCAATGTGTGGGAGGCCGCGGTCGATAGCGCCGCCGAGCTGGTCGAGATGGTCGAGACCGCGCGCCAGTATCAGAACAATGTCCAGGTCCTCGAAACCGCAAAGGGCCTGATCAACGAAACGCTGCGGTTGGGACAATAAGATGAGCGTCAACAGCATCAACACGAACAGCAATCCGGTGCTCCAGCCGAAAGGCAGCGGGCAGGCGATGGGCCAGTCCGATTTCCTGCGCCTGATGACCGCGCAGCTGTCGCAGCAGGATCCGTTCAACCCGATCGATAACCAGCAGATGGTGGCGCAGATGGCGCAATTCTCGAGCCTCGCCGGGATCAGCGAGACCAACACCACGCTTCAGAAGATTTCGGAGCAGCTCACGGCGCAGACCCAGCTGCTCAAAGACATCAAGGCCGCAACGCCGGCGCCCGCGCCGACGCCGCCCACCATTTAGTCACATCTTTCAGGAAGGATTAGTCCATGTCATTCTATACCTCGCTTTCGGGCCTGAAGGCCGCCCAGACCGACATGTCGGTCATCTCGAACAACGTCGCGAACGCTGGCTCGGTCGGCTTCAAGCGCAGCAAGGCCATGTTCGGCGACATCTTCGCCTCGTCGCCGACGCAGTCGACGAAGATGATCGCGGGCCAGGGCACGCGCCTCAACGGCATCACCCAGCAGTTCACGCAGGGCTCCTATGAATCGAGCGAAAAGACGCTCGACCTCGCCGTCGTCGGCGAAGGCATGTTCATCGTGAAGGGCGAGCCGCCGCGCGAGCAGGTCACCTATACCCGCAACGGCGCGTTCGAACCGACCCCCGACCGCTATGTCATCGATTCGACCGGCGCGCGGCTCCAGCTGCTGCCCGTCGACGCGAACGGCAATGTTACCGACCGCACGCTCGCCGGCGCGTTCGACTTCCGCCTGCCTGAAGGCGCGCCGAGCGATCCCGCATCGGGACTGGTCAATGTGTCGATCGGCCTCGACGGTCTCGTCACCGCGACCTTTGCCAATGGCGAAGACCAGACGCTCGGCAAGGTCGCGATGGCGACCTTCCCCGCGATGTCGGGCCTGCGCCCGATCGGCGATTCGCACTGGCAGTCGACCGGCGAGAGCGGCGATCCGACGATCGACGCCGCGACCAACGGCCCGATGGGCGCGATCCGCTCGGGCGCGCTCGAACGCTCGAACGTCGATATCACCGAGGAACTGGTGATGCTGATCGGCGCGCAGCGCAACTTCCAGGCCAACGCCAAGGCGATCGAGGGCGCGTCGACGCTGACGCAGACGATCATCAACATGCGTACCTGATGCGCGACTGAGCCGCTGCCGGGAGATCCCACATGGACCGCCTTATCTATACCAGCCTCACCGCGATGCGGGGCAGCATGTCCCGGCAGACGGCGATCGCCAACAATCTGGCGAACGCGCAGACGCCGGGCTTCCGCGCCGACATGGCCGAGGCTCAGGCGCTGTGGCTGAACGGCAGCGGGCTCGACGCGCGCGCCATGGCGTCGGAGGAAGTGCATGGCGCTGATATGCGCGCCGGCACCGTGACCTCGACCGGCCGCGATCTCGACGTCGCGGTGCAGGGCGATGCGATGCTGGTCGTGCAGGCGCCGAACGGCGAGGAAGCCTATACCCGCCGCGGCGACCTTCAGATTTCGGCAAGCGGTCTTTTGACCACCGGCGACGGCCATCCCGTGCAGGGCGGCCAGGGCCCGGTCACCATCCCGGCGGCGGATTCGATCCGCATCGATACCGACGGCCGGGTGTGGATCGTCCCCGCGGGCGGCGATCCCGAAAATCCGCAGGAGGTCGACCGGCTGCGGCTCGCGACCACGGCCGGATCGGACGTGGTGAAGGGCCTCGACGGCCTGTTCCGCGTCAAGGGTGACGGCATTCTGCCCGACGACCCCGAGGCGCGGCTGACCACCCGGTCGATCGAAGGATCGAATGTCTCGGCGACCACCGCACTCGTCGAGATGATTGAGGCGAGCCGGAGCTGGGACACGCAATTGAAGATGATCGACGACGCGCGCGAAATGGACAGCGCGACCGCCAGCTTGATGCAGCTGCCGCGATAAGGAGATAGAAATGAGCTTCGGAGCCCTTCACGTCGCACGAACCGGTCTGGATGCCCAAGGCTTCCGGATGCAGGTGATCGCGAACAACCTCGCCAACGTCAACACGACCGGCTTCAAGCGCGACCGCGCGAGCTTCGAGACGCTGAGCTATCAGATGATGACCGCGCCGGGCGCGCCTTCGACGGCGGAGAACCGCTATGCGACCGGGCTCAACCTCGGCACCGGCGTGTCGCTGAACGGCACCGCGCGGATCGACACGCAGGGGACGTTCGCGACAACGGGCAACAGCCTCGACGTCGCGATCGACGGCGCCGGCTTCTTCCAGGTCCAGATGCCCGACGGGCGCCTCGGCTATACGCGCGCCGGCAACTTCGGCCGGTCGCCCGACGGCACGATCGTGACCTCGGACGGCAAGCCGATCCAGCCGCAGATCCAGATTCCCGAGGATGCGACCGCGGTCACCATCGGGCTCGACGGCACCGTTTCGGCCAGCGTGCCGGGACAGGAAGGCGTCACCGAACTCGGCCGCATCGAAATCGCGCGTTTCGCCAACCCGCGGGGCTGCAGGCGATCGGCGGCAATCTGCTCGTCGAGACGCAGGCCTCGGGCGCGCCGCAGGTCGGCGGTGCGGGCGAGGAAGGCCGCGGCTCGCTTCGCGGCGGCATGCTCGAGGGATCGAACGTCAATGTCGTCGAGGAACTCGTCGACATGATCGAGACACAGCGCGCTTATGAGGTCAATTCCAAGATGATCTCGGCCACCGACGAGATGATGAAAAATGCCGCGCAGACTCTCTAAGCTGGTCTTGATCGGTCTTGCGCTCGCGGCGGCTCCGGCCTTCGCGAAGGACAAGGTCGCGCCCGACGCCTTTGCAGTCTCGATGCCCGCGCCGCCGGCACCGCCGCCGGCAATGGCTCGATCTTCCAGGGCGGCTATGTGCCGCTCACCTCGGGCGGCCGCGCCGGGCAGGTCGGCGATATCATCACGATCCAGCTCGTCGAGCGCACCGCGGCCACGAAAAGTAATGCCGCGGGCACACAGCGCGACGGCAACATCGGCCTGACGCCGCCGTCGACCGGCCCGCTCTCGTTGTTCAACCCCAGCGACATCGCGATGGGGGGCGGTCAGCAGTTTAAGGGCAAGGGCGACGCCTCGCAGTCGAACGCGCTGTCGGGTGAGGTCAGCGTAACAGTCGCCGCCGTCTATCCGAACGGCACGATGCTGGTGAAGGGCGAGAAATTGCTCACGCTCAACCGCGGCGACGAACGCGTCCAGATCTCCGGCATCGTCCGCGCGATCGACATCAGTCCCGATAACCGCATCCTGTCGACCCGGGTCGCCAATGCGAACATCCGCTACGTCGGCAAGGGCGAGATCGCGCGCGCCAGCAAGCAAGGCTGGCTGCAGCGCTTCTTCTCGATCATCAGCCCGTTCTAACAGAGGAATTTGCAGTGACCCAGCGTCCGACCCTCTTCACCCTTCTTGCGCTCCTGCTCGCGAGCCTCGCGTTCGCGGCGCCTGCGCACGCCGAGCGCATCAAGGATATGGGCCAGTTCCAGGGCCTGCGCGCCAACCAGCTGACCGGTTACGGCATTGTAGTCGGTCTTGCAGGCACCGGCGACGACAGCCTCGATTATTCGACGCTGGGCATGAAGGGCGCGGTGTCGCGCTTTGGTTTGACGCTGCCGCCCGGGGTGAATCCGGCGCTGAAGAATGCGGCCGCGGTGATGATCACCGCCGAACTGCCGCCCTTCGCCAAACCCGGCCAGCGCCTCGACGTCACCGTCTCGGCGATCGGCAAGGCGAAGAGCCTGCGCGGCGGAACGCTCGTGCTCGCGCCGCTCTATGGTGCCGACGGACAGATTTACGCGATGGTGCAGGGCAATCTCGTCATCGGCGGCCTCGGCGTCGATGCCGCCGACGGATCGAAGCTGACGGTCAATGTGCCGTCGAGCGGCCGCATCGCCGGCGGCGCGACGGTCGAGCGCGCGGTCGATACCGGCTTTGCCATGGGCGACCAGTTGACCTTCAACCTCCACCAGTTCGATGCGACCAATGCGAAGCGTGTCGCCGACGTGATCAACGGGGCGCTCGGTCCCGGCACCGCGACGATGCTCGACGGCGCCAGCATCGCCATCCGTTCGGGCGGCAGCGGCGACCAGCGGATGCGCCAGATGTCCCAGATCGAGAATCTCGCGGTTCAGCGCGCCGAACCGCCGGCAAAAGTCATTGTGAATGCGCGCACCGGAACGGTCGTTATCAACGGCGCGGTCCGCGTCGGTACCGCGGCGGTGACGCAGGGCAAGCTGACCGTCTCGATCAAGGAGTCGCCGACCGTTGTTCAGCCCGCCCCCTTCAGTCGCGGCGAAACCGCGGTCGAACAGTCGAGCGATATCGCCGTCGACCAGGAATATCGTCCAGTGATGCTGGTGAAGTCCACCGCGTCGCTCTCCGAACTCGTCGATGCGATCAACCGCATGGGCGTTCCTCCCGGCGACCTCGTCGCTATCCTCGAGGCGCTGAGCCAGGCCGGCGCGCTCACTGCGGAACTGGTGATCATATGACGAGCCCCATTTCTTCGATCGGCGCGACGCCGGCTCCTTCCGCCGCGGGTGGCGGCGACGGCGGACTGCGCAAGGCGGCCGAAGCGTTCGAGGCGGTTATCCTGCGCCAGCTGATGGCGTCGATGCGCCAGGCGAAACTCGGCGACGACATCCTGGGATCGAGCGCGACCGACAATTTCCGCGAGATGGCCGACGCGCGCACCGCCGACGCGATGGCGTCGATGCGCCAGTTCGGCATCGCCGACCTGGTCGAGCGCCAGCTGCGCGGGACTGTCGGCCGCCTGGGCGGAGGCGTCCAGTGAGCGATTTGCTCGGAATCGGTTACAGCGGCCTCAAGGCCTATTCGCGGGCGCTCTCCACGATCGGCGACAATATCGCCAACGCGCAGACGCCCGGATATGCCCGGCGCCGGCTCGACATGATGGAGGCCGTCGGTGGCGGCAATTCGGTATTCTACCGCGGCAACGTCAACCCCGGCGGGGTCGATATCCGCGGTATCGACCGTTCGGTCGACGCTTGGCTGATAGAGGATTCGCGCCTGACGTCGGGCGATGCCGAACGTTCGGCGACCAAACTCGGCTGGCTCGACAAGGTCGAAGGCGCGCTCAGCGACGAGACCAACGGGATCAAGACCGGGCTCACCAAACTCTATACCACCGCCGACCAGCTGACATCCGACCCGTCGAACCGGACGCTGCGCGCGCAGTTCCTGCAATCGGCCGACGAGATCGCATCGGGTTTCCGCACCGCGGCGAACCAGCTTGACAAGATGGGCGAGGGTATTGAGGGCGCGGCGTCCAGCGAGGTCGAGCAGTTCAACGCTAACCTCAATGCGCTCGAACAGATCAACATCGGTTTGCGCAAGGCGCGTCCGGGATCGACCAACGAGGCGAGCCTGCTCGACGAACGCGACCGGCTGCTCGACAAATTGTCGTCGCAGGCGGGCGTCAGCGCGACGTTCGACAATAATGGTGCGGTTACGCTGCGCGCGTCAGGATCGGGCGACCTGCTCGTCGGCGGCGGCGTGGTGACGCCGATTGCGGTTACCGCCGCACCCGACGGCCGCCTGTCGTACAGCGTCGGCGGTTCGCCGCTCGCCATCTCGACGGGTTCGCTTGCGGGCCTTGCCGAGGGCGCGGGCCATGTCGCCGATCAGCGCGCCGCGCTCGACACGATGGCGACACAGTTCGCGAGCCAGCTCAACGCCGCGCACCAGGCCGCGCCGACGCCAATGGCAATCCGGGGCAGCCGCTCTTTACGGGTACCAGCGCCGCAACGCTGACCGCGACGGCATTGACCCCCGATCAGGTCGCTGCCGCCAATGCGTCGGGCAGCAACGGCAATATGCTCGCTTTCGGCGCGATGCGCGGGTCGAACGACCCCGAGGCGCGCTGGTCGGGCCATCTCGCCTCGCAGGCACAGACCGTGGCGTCGGCGCGTGCGCAGGATGCGGCCGCCGCGACGCGCGCCGACGCATCGGCCGCCGCGCGCGATTCCGTCAGCGAAGTCGATCTCGACAAGGAAGCGGCCGAACTGCTGCGCTTCCAGCAGGCCTATCAGGCCGCGGCGCGCACGATCCAGGTCGCGCGCGAGACGATGCAGACGCTCTTGAGCTCGATCTAGGAAGGTCAGGATCATGATCAATGCCGTTGGTAATCGCATGACGCGCGAAATCGCGCGCCAGCAGAAGCTCGCCGAACAGCTCGAGCGGACGCAGATCCAGATTTCGGGTGGCAAGAAGCTGCTGCGCATGTCGGACGATCCCGTCGCGGCGCGACGCATCGCGACGATCGGCACGACGCAGGCGAGCATGACCGCCTGGTCGGCGAACATCAATTCGGCGACTGCGCTCGTGTCGCAGGCCGACGGCGTGATGAAGTCGGTAACCAGCCTGATGACGCGCGCGCGCGATCTCACACTGGCTGCATCGAGCGACACCGTGAACCCTGCCGACCGCGCGACCATGGCGGCCGAACTCGGCGCGATCGCCGACGAGCTCGACGCGCTCGCCGCGACGCGCGACTCCAATGGCGAACCGGTGTTCGCGACCGGAACCGCGCGCGTGATGCGCTTCGATTCCGACGTCAGCTTTGCGCCAGTCCAGTTGGCCGCGGACATTTTCGTCATCGGCGGGAACAGCCTGTCGACGGGTATTCGCGATGCGGCGACCGCTGTCGCTGCGGGCAATAAGGCGGCCATCGGCACCTCGCTCGACGCGCTGTCGACGGCGATCGGTCACGTCGCCGACGAACATGCCAAGCTGGGTCTCGCCGGCGGCCGGCTCGATCGCATCGGCGATGGTCTGGCGGCCCGCGGGATCACGCTCAAGGACGAACGCTCGGTGGTCGAGGATACCGACCTCGACGTCGCGATCGCGCAGCTCAACGCGCAGGACCTGACGCTGACGGCGGCGCAGGCGGCCTTTGCGAAGATCAATCAGCGGACTTTGTTCGATATTTTGATGTGATCGCGCTCAATCTTGCGCGCCGCCTGCCGTTAATCATCAAGACGTCCCGGAATTCGCGGGCCCACGCGCCCGAATGGAGTTGACCCTGCATGTTTCCCGTAATCGGCATCGTTGTCCTGCTGCTGCTGGTTTTCGGGGGCTTTGCGCTGACCGGGGGCAATCTTGGCCCGGTCATGCATGCGTTGCCGCACGAAATGCTGATCATCGGCGGCGCCGCGGTCGGCTCGCTGATCATCGGCAATTCGGGCAAGGAACTGAAGGCGCTGGGCGGCGGGCTCGCGAAGGTGTTCAAGGGGCCGACTTATAACAAGGCCGATTATCTCGATTGCATCCTGCTCGTCTCGTCGCTGATGAAGATGATGCGGACCGAAGGGCCGGTCGCGGTCGAACCGCATATCGAGGATCCCGCCAACTCGACGATCTTCCAGCAATATCCGAAGCTGCTCAAGGACGACACGCTCGTCCACCTCATCTGCGATACGCTGCGCCTCGTCGTGGTGTCGTCGGGCACGCTCGACCCGCACGCGGTCGAAGAGGTGATGGACAATGCGATCAAGAGCCACCACCACCATGCGATCAAACCTGCCGACGGGCTGCAGAGCCTCGCCGACGCACTGCCCGCGCTCGGTATCGTCGCCGCGGTGCTCGGGGTGGTGAAGACGATGGGCTCGATCGATAAGCCGCCCGAGATTCTCGGCGGCATGATCGGCTCGGCGCTCGTCGGCACCTTCCTTGGGGTGTTGCTCGCTTATGGCCTTGTCGGTCCCTTCGCGACGCGGGCGCGCACCGTGATCGAGAGCGATGCCGCCATCTATCATACGGTGAAGCAGCTGATTATCGCCTCGCTCCACGGCCACCCGCAGCCGCTGGTCATCGAGGCGGCGCGTTCGGGCGTCGATCACGCCAACCAACCGAGCTTTGCCGAAGTCTTTGACGGAATGCGGGGCCGCTGATGTCCGCGCGTCCGAACATGCAGCGCCCGATCATCGTCAAGAAGGTGATCCAGGAAGCGCATGGCGGCCATCACGGCGGTGCGTGGAAGGTTGCCTACGCCGACTTCGTCACCGCGATGATGGCTTTCTTCCTGCTGATGTGGCTGCTCGGTGCGACCACGGAGAAGCAGCGTAAGGCGCTTGCCGACTATTTCGCGCCGACGATCGTCCAGTCAAAGACCGACACCGCCGGCTCGACGGGCCTGTTCGGCGGCGACTCGCTCGTCGCCGCCGACCGCTACCCGCACGGTGCGGCGCAGACGGGGACGCGTTCGATGACGATCCCGCGCGATGCGACCGGCGGCCCGCGCGAGGCGTCGGGGCGCGAACGCGATGCGCAATCGAAAAGATTCCAGTTGCTCGCGCAGGCGATGCGCGAACGCGTGCAGAGCAAGGGCGAGTTGAAGCGCCTCGCCAAGAATCTGCGTTTTTCCGAGACCGCCGAGGGGCTGCGCATCGACATCATCGATGACGCCGATTTCTCGATGTTCGTGATGGGCACCAGCCAGCTGACGCCGGCGGGCGCCCGGCTGTTCGGCGAGGTGGCGAAACCGATCGCCGAGGTGTCGAACCAGCTGATGATCCGCGGCCATACCGATGCGGCGCCCTGGTCGGCGAAATCGGGGACCAACAACTGGCGGCTGTCGGTCGACCGCGCCGAGGTCACGCGTCACTATTTCGAGTTTCGCGGCATCGACCGGAATCGCTTCGCGCGCATCGAGGGGGTGGCCGATCGCGAGCCCTATATCCTGTCCGACCGATTCGATCCGCGCAATCGGCGCATCTCGATCACGCTGGGCTGGCGGCTCTCCGACAATTAGTGCCAATCTGGCAGTATTGATGAGGGTTAACAACGTATCTGCGCGCCGAATGCTGCCACATTGGCAATAATCCTTTGTTTTGAAGGGGTTAACTAACAGCCGATAAGCTTTTGTTTACCAGTTTCGTCAATTTCCGGATTCATCGAGGCGCCGATTGGGGGGCGCGGTGGAGAAGAAGATGACTGTGGGGAACGACAAGGGGCAGGCGTCGATCGAGGCGCTGATCATCGGGGGCAGCCCGGCGGCCGCGCGACTGCGCGACATGATCCGCCGTGTAGCGCGCTCGAATGCGTCGGTGATGCTGTGCGGCCCGTCGGGGTCGGGCAAGGAACTCGTGGCCCGTGCCATCCACGATGAAGGCGTCCGGTCAGCCAAGGCCTTTTCCGCAATCAACTGCGGCGCCATTCCCGCCGACCTGATCGAATCCGAACTCTTCGGCCATGAAAAGGGCAGCTTCACCGGCGCCCATGCCCGGCGCATCGGCCATTTTGAAGCGAGCGAGGGTGGCACGCTCTTCCTCGACGAAATTGGCGACATGCGCTTCGACATGCAGGTCAAGCTGCTCCGCGTGCTCGAAGAGCGGACGATCGTCCGCGTCGGCAGCAGCGAGGTGAAGAAGGTCGATGTCCGCGTCATTTCGGCGACCCACCAAGATCTCGACGGCGCGATCGCCGACGGCAAGTTCCGCGAAGACCTGTTCTTTCGTCTGGGCGTCGTCGTGCTTCAGGTGCCGAGCCTTGCAAGCCGCGCCGAGGATATCCCGGCACTGATCCGCCATTTCCAGCGCCAGATGCCCGCCGACGCCAAATGCCGTTACGACGATGCCGCGATGGCGCTGCTGATGCAGCACAGCTGGCCGGGCAACGTCCGCGAGCTTCGCAATTTCGTGGAACGCGCCAGCGTTCTTCATGGTGGCGAGGCGATCGGTGTCGCCGATGTCGCCATGCTTTTGAACCCCACCGCAGCGCTGGCGTCGCGGCGGGCTGTCCCCAGCAGCCCGATCGCGGCGCCGGCCAGCGCGGAAGAACCCGTCGTTTCGGCCACGCCCTTCGCCAAGTCGACCCCGGCCCCGGGCCGCCCGATTGACCTGAAGCGCGAGATCGAGACGATCGAACTCGAGCAGATCCACGTCGCGCTCGACCTCGCCGACGGCATTATTTCGGAAGCCGCGCGCCTTTTGACGCTCAAGCGTACGACGCTGATCGAGAAGATGCGCAAATATGGCGTCCATCAGCAGGCCGCCTGACGGCCGCATCAAGGAGTTTCAGCACCCGCTGGAATAAGGGGGGCTCTGGTCCGCCTCCTGACTCGCCCGACCGCCCGTCCCCACCTGGGCGGTCGGGCACCCCAGCGGGAAATTCGGTTTTGCGGCACCGGCCCGCTCCCCCGCCCAACCTCCCGAACATAGTATCCTATGGGAGGTTGGGCGG
>JACDQN010000184.1 GCA_015657575.1 Sphingopyxis sp. | reverse complement strand
TGAGGGCAAGGGTCGGCCATGGATGCTCGAAACAAGTTCAGCAATGACGAAGCTTTAATTTCGATCGGCCTGTCCGTCCGAAAGCGAGACAGCGGTGCGGTTAACCAGCTTCGCCAACGACTTGCGGCGCGAAAATGGCTATGGCCGCTCCATGTTCCAGGCATTTCTCCGCCGGCCCCTGCTGCCGCTGCTCGCCCTTCCGCTGCTCCTCGCGCCGGCGCCGCTTCCCGCGCAGACGGGCGGGGCGCCGTACAGCATCGACGGCCGGGGCTTCGCGCGCTTGCAGGATGCGGTCGATGCGATCGGCGACGGCGAGGGGACGATCACCGTCGCGTCCGGCTATCACCGCGACTGCGCGGTGCAGACCGCGGGGCGCATCGCGTTCGTTGCAGCCGAGCCCGGTCGCGCGATCTTCGACGGGGTCACCTGCGAGGGCAAGGCGGCGCTGGTGCTGCGCGGCCGGGGCGCCAAGGTCGACGGCCTCGTTTTCCAGAATCTGCGCGTGCCCGACGGCAATGGCGCGGGCATCCGCCTCGAGCAGAGCGACCTCGACGTTTCCAACAGCCTGTTCCGCAGCAGCGAGGAAGGCATTTTGACCGCCGACGATCCCGAAGCGACGCTGACGATCGACCGTTCGACCTTCTCGCGGCTTGGTCGCTGCGATCGCGGGCTCAGCTGCGCGCACAGCGTCTATACCGGCGCTTATGGCCGCGTCGTCGTCACTCACACGCGCTTCGAAAAGGGCAGCGGCGGCCATTATCTGAAGACCCGCGCGGCCCAGGTCGACGTGCGCGACAACAGCTTCGACGACAGCCAGGGCAAGGCGACCAACTATATGATCGACCTGCCGGCCGGGGCCACCGGGCGAATCGCCAACAATCTGTTCGTGCAGGGCCGCGACAAGGAAAATTATTCGGCGATCATCGCGGTCGCCGCCGAGGCGCGCGACAATTCGTCGCGCGGCCTGTCGATCGAAAACAATCGCGCCAGCCTGCCCGAAGGCATCGGGCGTCAGTCGGTGTTCGTCGCCGACTGGAGCGGCGAGCCGCTGGCGATCGGCGCGAACGAACTCGGCGCCGGGCTGAAACGGTTCGAGAAACGCTGATTTTCTTCCGGCTCACGCCGGAGAAATGGCACCAGCCCGCTTCGTCGCTCGCTTTACCATAGGAAGAGCTGGCCTGGGACGGCGGAGGAAAAAGCGGGTTGGTGCCGCTCCCTTTCGGGACTGTCAGGCTTCGCCGCGGGTTTCGATGAGCGAGGCCGCGAGCGCCTCGGCGGGCGATTTTCCGCCCCACAGCACGAACTGGAACACGGGGTAGAAGCGCTCGCATTCGTCGATCGCGCTTTCGATCAGCGTTTCGGTGAGGTCAAGCGGCAGCGCGGCGTCGGCGCGACGAGCATCCCGTGGCGGAACAGGACCGTGCCGCTGTTCGACCACAGCTCGAAATGGCCGAGCCACAATTGCTCGTTGATCATCGCCAGCGCTTCATAGGCCACGGCGCGCTTGTCCTCGACGACGCGGATGTCGGGAAAGGCGAGCAGCTGGATCACGCCATCTTCGGGCCGCCACACCGCGCGCAGTTCGTAGGTCGTCCAGCTGCCCTGCGCGGTCGCGACGATCTCGTCCTCGCCGATCATCTCGTGCGGCCAGTCGTGCGCGGCGAAATAGGACGCCAGCATCTCCATCGGTGCCGCTTCCTGGCCGTCATCGTCGTCGTAGATATCGTCGCTCATAAACCGGCTTTAGACGGAAAGCGGCGGAGAGGCGAGTCCGCCTCCCGCCGCTTCCGGGCATCATTCTTTACGAATGGACGAGGCGATCAGGCCTTGGGCTTGCGCGCCGCGGCTTTGGCGGCGGGTTTCGCTGCCGGTTTGGCCGTGGGCTTGGCAGCCGCCGCCTTCGGTGCGGCGGCAGCGGGTTTGGCTGCGCCTTCCAGCTTGTCGAGCCGTGCCTTCAGCGCTTCGGCTTCGGCGCGCGCGGTCGCGGCCATCTGCTTCACCGCCTCGAATTCCTCGCGGCTGACGAAGTCCATGCGGCCGACCCATTCCTTGGCGCGGTCGCGCATGGCGGACTCGGCTTCGCGGCCCGCGCCGGCGACGGTTCCGGCGATGCCGTTCACCATCTTGGCCAGATCGTCGAAAAAGCGGTTTTCGCTCTGCATTTCAAATTCCTCCGTCAGGGATGTACCCCAAAAACCCCTTGCGCCGTCACCCTATTTGGGTGCTGGCGGCGGCGGGGGCAAGGGTTTCGGCGTCGGGATTGCGCTGGTCGATCTGGAAATTGAGGGCCGCCGCGAAGCACAGCCACGCCATATAGGGCACCAGCAACCACGCCGCCGCCTTGCGGATCGGCGCGAAAGCAAAGGCCGTCGCGATCGTCACCATCAGGATGAAGATGATGAGGTACAGCGCATTCGTCACCTGATGCGCGCCGAAGAACAGCGGCGACCAGGCGAAATTGGCGATCAGCTGGACGAAGAAGAGCAGCAGCGCAAAACCGCGCCCCTTGGCGCCGCGCGCGTGCAGCACCATCGCGAGCGACAGGCCGAGGCAGACATAGAGGATCGGCCAGACGGTGCCGAACACCCAGCCCGGCGGGGTGATCGCGGGCAGGTCGAGCGCCGCGAACCAGCGGTTTGCGTAACCGCTGTTCGACAGGAATCCCATCGCGGAACCGATCAGCACGATCGCCGGCACGGTGACCATCGCCCAGCGCAAATAGGACATGCGGAGCTGGCCCGGCGTAGCGATCTCGGTCATGCAACTGGTCCTTTGCGCGAATCTGTCGGTGAACGGTGTTGCGACTCGCGGGCGCAGCGTCAAGCGGCTCGCTTCGTCGCGGCGATCAGGAACTCGACATTCCCCTCGGGGCCGGTAATCGGGCTTTCGACCGTTTCAACGACCTGCCAGCCATTCTGTTCCAGCCAGTCGGCGACCGCGACGCACACGCGCGCATGCACCGCGGCATCGCGCACCACCCCTTTTTTGCCGACCTCGTGCCGTTCGGCCTCGAACTGCGGCTTGATCAGCGCGACCATCCGCGCGCCGTCCCGCGCGAAGCCCATCGGCACCGGCAGCACTTTGGACAGCGCGATGAAGCTCGCGTCGCAGACGATCAGGTCGACCGGTTCGGGGATATGGGCGGCGGTCAGGATGCGGGCGCTCGTCTGTTCGTGGACGACGACGCGCTCATCCTGCCGCAGCTTCCACGCAAGCTGGTTGGTTCCCGAATCGACTGCATACACCCTGGCCGCGCCGCGGCTCAGCAGCACGTCGGTGAAGCCGCCGGTCGACGATCCGACGTCGACCGCAACCGCGCCGCTCACGTCCCAGCCGAGATGAGTCAGCGCGTGATCGAGCTTGATCCCGCCGCGCGACACCCAGGGATGGTCGCGGCCCTTGACGCTCAACTCGGCATCCGCGGCGATCTGTTGTCCCGCCTTGTCGATCTTGCGGTCGCCGACGAAGGCGAGGCCAGCGAGGATCAGCGCCTGCGCGCGCGTCCGGCTCTCGGCAAGGCCGCGGTCGACGAGCAGCTGGTCGGCGCGCTGCTTCGCCATCAGCCGCCCGCCTTGCCGATGAGCATCGAGGGGGTCAGGATTTGCGGCAGCACCTCGGGCTGTGCCGCGCCGGGCGCGTACCAGAGGTAGAGCGGCACGCTGTTGCGGCCATGCTGGGCAAGGATGCGGGTGATCGCGGGGTCGCCGTTGGTCCAGTCGCCGACGAGCGTCACCACCCCCGCCTTGGCGAACGCCTTTTGCACGACCTCGCGGTTGATCGCCGCCGCTTCATTGGCCTTGCACGTCACGCACCAGTCGGCGGTGAAATAGACGAAGACGGGTTTGCCCGACGCGCGCGCCTCGGCCAGCATCGCAGGCGAGAAGGTCGATCCGCTCCCGTCGGCCGAGCGATTGGTTTCGGCGACCTCGGTCACCGTGCCGGCGAGGCTGCCGACGAAGAGCAGCCCCGCGGCGATCAGCAGCCAGGACCGCCGGTCGCCGCGCTGGATCGCGCCATAATGGGTGAAGAGAACCAGCGCCATCGCGGCCGCGACGGCGGGCCAGATCAACTGCGGCCCGCTGCCGACGCTGGCGCCAGAGCAACCAGCCGAGCGCCAGCGTCGTGAGGCCCATCGGCAGTGCCATCCACTTGCGGAAGCGTGCCATCCACGGCCCCGGCCGGGGCAAGCGGTTGCGCAGCATC
>JACDQN010000183.1 GCA_015657575.1 Sphingopyxis sp. | reverse complement strand
GGGCCCTTAGCTCAGTCGGTAGAGCAACTGACTTTTAATCAGTAGGTCGCTGGTTCGAACCCAGCAGGGCTCACCATCCTAGACAGATCAATAAGTTCGATTGCTGCGCCTGCCTCCCTGCGAGAAGCTCCCGTTTAGCACGATATTCAGGCTTCGTGCCTCGAAACAGCGCCAACGACAATTCATCGCGCGTGCTGCTGGTCCATCCGACTGGACAGCGACCGGATCTTGAATTCGGGCTCCTCGCGCGCCGAAAAATAGGCCTCCAGTCGCTGATGAACGTCAGGCGCAAGCTCGACGAAAAACCGCCGGCCGTCGGAAGGATCGGCGCGACGCGAGACCAGCCCCGCCTCGCTCAAACGTTGAATCATGCGCAGCGCACTGCTCATCGGCACCCCCGATGCAATGCAGAGCGAACTGGTCGAGACCGGCTTGCGCTCGCATTGATGGATGAACAGGTCGATCAACATGTCCCATGCGGGCTCGCCAAAAAGCGCCGGCGCACCGATCAGCTGGCGCCGCAACATGCGACGCCGGACGCAACGCCGGGCATTGGCCAGCGCCGACGCTTCGGTCGCGGCGCGGTCGTGCACGTCGCTGTTCGCAGCATCGCGCAATGGCAGGAAATTTTCGTCCCGCCGGCTTCGCGCTTCTGTTCTTTCCATTGGAACCCGTCCCCATTCACTGCTTGTAACGATGATATGATCGGCAATTTCGACATCGAGCGAGCGACCGAGATCGGCCAGCATATGCGTGACCCGGATATCGTTTGCGCTCGGCGAAGGATCGCCGCTCGGATGGTTGTGGACGATGATGATCGCCGCCGCATTATGCTCCATGGCGCGTCGAAAGATCGTCCGCGGATACAGGGCCAGCTGGTCCAGCGACCCCCATTGCAGCTGCTCGTCCGCGATGAGACGGCGCGACCCGTCGAGAAAGAGAATGCGCAGCGCTTCTTCGGCAAGCGCCCCCATCGACGCCATCAGATATTCGCTGACGCGGGGATCATCCATGTCGATCGCCGCGCCGGCAAAGTCGCATCGCATTGCTTCGATGACCGCTATCCGCGCCGTACGGAGCAAGTGGACGACTTCGACGTCCGTCCCAAGCACGCGCTCGAGCGCTTCAGGCGATTGCGACCATAGCCTGCTCAGCGTGCGGAATTCGCCAAGCAGGCGATGCGCTATCTCGTCGGCTCTCTCCGGCTCGATCGCCGCAATAAGTTCTGCCAGGACGGATCGCTGCCGTTCCGCCGAAGGCGCTGCTGATGCCGCCAGGTTGCGAGGACGAGAAGCGGAGGGAGAAGCCAGGACGCCGACACTTGCATAGTCATATAGGCCGCCGGATGCATCGCGATGTTCACGAACCGGCTGAAATGGGCGAGCAGCGGCAGAAGCTGCAGCACGGCCGCCGCCATCGGCCAGAATCTGTGCGCCACCAGCGCCAAAGCCGCCGTCGCCACCGCCCCGAATATGTCGATCGCAAAATGGCCGATGTCCACCGCCTCGTACCGGACCGGAACCGCCAGATGGAGCAGCTGGTCCGCAAGCAGCATCAGCAGCAAAATCCCCGCCATCCAACGCTCCGGCCCGCCGCCCTTCCGCGCGGCGTAACCGAGAGCAATCAGCAGGAAGAGAAGAAAGATCGCGGTGCGCATGCATCCCAAAGATCACGCCCTCATCTCCCGGTCAATGATCATCAGGCGACGGCGGCGAGATGCGGCGTCGCAGCACGCGCGATATTCGGACATTCTTCATGCACATCGAGGCCGGCGGTCTCGCGGCCGATCTTCACGAGTTCGCCATGGACGCGCAGAACGTCGGAGCTTGCCTCGATCAATGACATCTGCGCCTTGGCAAGGCGCTGGATCGTCGCCTGACCCGTTTTGGCCGGAACGTCGGTTTCGCGCCGCGCGGTCACGATGCTCGCCATCAGCGAGGATACCGCGATCAGGGCGTCGTCGATCCGCGCTTCGGCGGCAGGAACTTCGCGCTGGATCCGCGTTGTGCAATCTTGCTTGGACATGACTTCCTCCTCTCCCGAAAACGCAAGGCGTCTTCGGGTCCTCATGGTTGCTCCAATTTGAGGGATCAGTTGGCGATCAGCTCTGTCAGCGCTTGTGCGATGCCCAGACCGGCGAGCAGGATAACGAGCAGGACCGCGAGCATCGCCGCCATGATCATGATCCGAACCCGCAGGCTGCTGTCGTGCCTCCATAGGTCCCTGGACGAAGGGGACAGCCCCCTTACGCCCGGTTCTGTTTCAAAGCCTCGCGCTCTTGCGTCGCTGAGCATCACCACATTCGCCGGATCACCGTCCGGAAAGTCGGATGGCACGAATTTAGGCGGGTCGGGAAGCTGTACCGGATCATATATGCCTTGATCATATATGGATTTGAGCCGCCCATAGATGCGCGCTGCCTCGTCGCGGTCGTCCGCACCGAGGATCACGCGCGCCGCGGCGATGCGCTGATCGACCGTCGGCTTGGAAATTCCAAGCATTCGGGCCATCTGCTTCGAGGTCCTGCGTTCGAGAAGAAGATCGAGACAAGCGCGCTGCTTGTCACTGAGCCGCGCCCAAAGCGCCGCATCGTTACCCATTTGCTGCATCAACCCGTTCCATACGCGCAATTTCGCCAGAAACGCGCGCGGAGCAAGACAGAATTTAAGTTAAGCGAAATGGAGGCGCCGATATTTTCGCGAAATAGAGCAACGGATCGCGATGCGGTTCGAATTGGGCCCGCACGACACGCCCGACGAGAATGAAATGATCGCCGGCTTCGTGCACGGCCTCGCGTTGGCATTCGAAGGATACCAGCGAACCGCCCAGCAACGGTACGCCCGTCTGTCCCGGCGCCCATGGCAGACTGGCGAAGCGGTCCTCGCCCCTGGTCGCGAAGCGATTCGACGCCGGTTGCTGGCCGATCTGGAGGACGTTGACGCCGAAATGCCTTGCGCTTCGCAGCGTCGGCGCCGTTCCCGCCGTGTTCGCGATACAGACGAGGAGCAGCGGCGGATCCAGCGATACGGAGGTGAAGCTGTTCGCGGTCAGGCCGACCGGCACGCCCGCCGCATCGAGCCCGGTCACGATCGTCACGCCGGTCGCGAAACATCCCATGGCGTCGCGCAGCGTGCGCGGATCCGACCCGGCCTTGAATTCCATCGCCTCGCGCGGTTGGCGCCGTTCCAGAAACTCCAGCAATTGCCCGAGCAGGGCTTCGGTCCGGTCGGTCGCGAAGGCCAGATCGCTGTCCTGAATATCGGCATGCTCGCCGAACGGCAGCGCGGCGTTGAACGCATCGCTCGCCGCCGTGCATTCCGGCGGCGAAAAACCGCCACGCACGACGAGCATCGGCAGGACGAGTTGGGTGGCGGTTCCGGTTTCCAGCGCTCCGTCGTCGACGGGCATGTCGACAAGCACGAGTCCGGCGGCAAGATGCGCGCCATCGAGCGCCAGCGCGCGCGTTGCGATCCAGCCGCCGCATCCCGCCGCGACGACGACCGGGCGCGATCCCATTTGTGCCAGTACGGCGCGTAAATCTTCGACATGGGTTGAAAGCTCGACCGCCGCATCGCCACCGCGCAGATCGAGGTTGACGACGCGCCGCCCCGACAGGACGAGCGCGTCGGCCACCTCGCGCCAGATCGCCCGGCTTGCCGACAGGTCGGGAATCAGCAGCACCGCCGGATCATTGTCGTCGCCGAGGCGGTCGGCCGAGAGGAGAACGCCTCCGAAACCCTTATATTCTGCGACGCTCAAATATCCTCCTGGACGCGAAGGTGCGCCGATGGATGCGACCGGAGACGGCCCATATGGTGGCAAGAGCGCCGACCATATCGGATGCGCCGGTCACGCGCCAGCGGGTCTCCGCCAAAAGGGCGTCAGGCGCGCATCGACGCCAGACGCCGATCGACGATCGCGTCGGCCTCGTCGATGATGCGATCGATCAGCTGCTTGCACGTCGGAATGTCGTGGATCAGCCCCTGTACCATCCCTGCCCAGAACACGCCCTTCGACAGGTCGCCGGTTTCGAGAAGCTCGCGCCCTGCCTTGCCGTTCACAAGCTCGGCGACGTCGGCGAAGGTGGCGTCGGGCTGCGCCAGGCGGCGCACGACCTCTTCGCTGACCGCGCTCTTGCCGACGCGCGCCGTGTTCTTGAGGCTGCGGAAGATCAGGAAGCTGCCGCGCTCGTCATTCTCGATATAGGCCTGTTTTACATTGTCATGGATCGGCGCCTCGACCGTCGCGCAGAAACGCGTCCCCATATTGATGCCCTCGGCGCCGAGGCTGAGCGCCGCGACGAGGCCGCGCCCGTCGCCGAAACCGCCCGACGCGAGCATCGGGATCTTCACCCGATCGGCAGCGGCGGGGATCAGGATCAGGCCTGGAATATCGTCTTCGCCAGGGTGGCCGGCGCATTCGAAGCCGTCGATCGAGATAATATCGCAACCGGCGCGTTCGGCCGATAGCGCGTGACGGACCGCGGTGCATTTATGCAGGATGGTGACGCCGTGCGGCTTCAGCATCTCCCAGATTTCGCGTACCGCCTGGGTCCCCGCGGTCTCGACGATCTTGACTCCGCCGTCGATGATCCCCTGGGCATAGCCTTTGTAATCGGGCGGGTTGATCGTCGGGAACACCGTCAAATTCACCCCGAACGGCTTGTCGGTCATCGCGCGGCACCGTTCGATCTCGGCGCTCAGCGCCGCGGGCGTCGGCTGGGTCAGCGCGGTCAAATGCCGAGGCCGCCGGCATTGGAGACGGCAGAAGCG
>JACDQN010000182.1 GCA_015657575.1 Sphingopyxis sp. | reverse complement strand
CAACCTTCGTCATCCCGGACTTGATCCGGGATCCATTTCTGCGCGGGCGTCATGGATCCCGGATCAAGGTCCGGGGATGACGGCGAGGAGGGCTTTTTTCTTACTTTTTCGCCGCCGGTTTTGGGTTTCGCCTTTGGCTTGGCGGCCGGTTTTTGGCGCGGCCTTCGCCTTTACCTTGGAATTCACAGCCGCCTTGGCCGTCGATTTGGGCTTCGCCGCCGCGGCGTTCGGCTTCGCCGGGGCCTTTTCGGGCTTCGGCGTCGCGGCCATCAGATCGGCGAAACTTTCGTCGATACACTCCCTGAAAAACGCAATGTCGGGCATGATCGCGCGTTCGCTGATGATCGAGAAGGCGATGCGGCCGTTGTAGCTGGGGGTCGCGACGAACAGCCCCATATTGTTCGCGAGCGGCGCCATGCCGTGCTGCTGCACGAGCTGCGCGCCCGCCAGATAGAGCGGCACCTGCGCGCCGGGCACGTTCGAGATGAACAGATTGGTGCCGCGCACCGCAAAGCGTTCGCTGGTCAGGATGCGCGCCACGGCGGCCATCGTCGCGCCCGGGATATGCTGCGACAGATCGGTCATGATCCGCGCGCTGACCCCGGCCTTCGCTTCCTTCGCCTCGACCGTATAGTCGCGGATCGCCGCGAGCCGTGCCAGCGGATCGGCGATGTCGGTGCGCACCGGCACGCTCATCGCCGACACCTGATTGCCCGGCGTGCTCGCTTTCCCCGCGCCCTTTTCCTTGCCGCGGAGATTGATCGGCGCGACCGCGACCAGGCTCTCCTTCGGCAGCTCCTTGTGCTTCGCCAGATATTTGCGCAGCGCGCCGCCGACAGTCGTCAGCACGACGTCGTTGACCGTCGCGCCGGGCACCTTCTTGCGGATTTCGGCGACGTCGGCGAGCGCGACGGTGGTCGCGTCGAACATCTTGTGCGGGCCGACGGGGACGTTGAAGCGCGTTTCGGGGACCCCCGCGGTCATCCCGCCCTCGGCCATCGACTTGCGCGCCGAGGCGACGATCGCGGGCGAGACCTTGAGCAACGCGTTCATGAACTTGACCGGCGACTGCATCGACGCCGACCAGGCGCGCGTCACCGTCTCGGCGCTCGACGGCGGGCGGCCCAGTTCTTCAAGCGGCGGCGGTTCGGGGATTGCGGGCGTCCCCTTGGCGTCGATGTCGCTCATCGCGATGAAGGCATGCGCGCCCGACGCGCCGTCGACCGCGGCATGATGGACGCGGTGGAGCATCGCGAAGCTGCCCTTGGGAATCCCCGGAATGCGGTCTAGCCCCTCGATGATATAGATGTCCCAGAGCGGCCGGTTCATGTCCATCGGCTTCGAGAAATAGCGCGCCACCGCAATGCAGAACTGCCGCCAGTCGCCGGGTTCGGGCAGCCGCGCGTGGCTCATATGCGCCTCGATGTCGAAATGCTCGTCCTCGACCCAATAGGGGTGGTCGAGGTCGAAGGGCAGCCGGTGGAGGCGGCGCTTGAACAGCGGCGAGGTGTGCACCCGGCTTTCGACGTGGCGGATGATATCCTTGAAGCGCACGAAGCCGCCCGGTGCGGTCGAGGGATCGTAGATATAGACCCCCATGATGTGCGTCAGATTGTTCGCGGTCTGCGTGTAGAGGAACTGGGCGTCCTGCGCGCTGAGCTGTTTAAGCATCCGATCCTCCGGGCAATTTGTCGGCCAGCGCCGTCGTCGACAGGCGCATCGATTCCATGACGTTGGCCAGCCCGCGAAGTTCCGCAAGCAGCGCGCGGCGCGCGGCGAGGCTGTCGGGGGTCGCAGTCTCGGCGAGTCCCATATGCCGCATCAACGACAAGCCGTTTTCGAACAGCAATTTGCCGATCGCGGCCTCGCTGCTGATCCGGCGGAGAAGGTACGCCTGCCGCCCTTCGACCAGCGCGGTATCGAGCAGCGCCTTCGCATCGACCGCGTCGCCGGGCTTCGCGCGCGTCAGCAGCTCGGCGACGACCGAATAGGCTTCGGCGAACGGCAGCAATATCGCGTGGCCGACGACCGGCTGGCAGCGCTGGATCAGCTGCGCAACGCCGCGGTCCCCGGCCGCGAGGCGGCGGTCCCAGACGGGGTCGATGCGCGCGAGTTCGGCCTCGAGCGCGGCGCGATGCTCGTCGCGGGGCGGATAGAAGAATTCGAACTTGAACAGGTCGCGCAGGCGATCGATCTTGGTCCAGAAGGCGGTCGTCCTATCGCCCTCGCCGCTTTCGCGAAGCTGGAACAGCGCCAGCTCGATCATCGCGCGGTCGAGGAAATGATGCGCGATGATGTTGCGGTAATAGCTCGCCATCGGATGTTTGGCGGGGTCGATCGAATAGACATTCTCGCTGCCCGCCTCGTAGCGCGTCAGCAGCCCGCTTTCGACGAGCGTGTCGACGGTGGCGGACAGCGCGCTGTCGTCGCGGCTTTCGAGCTCGCTGCTGAGGCGGATGCCGCGCTCGCGCGCCCAGTCGGTGACCGCCGCGATCGCCGCGAGCAGTTCGGCCGCGGTCGCGCGCGCGGCGCGAGGCCGAGGCAGGAT
>JACDQN010000181.1 GCA_015657575.1 Sphingopyxis sp. | reverse complement strand
TGCAGGAGCATGTCGACACGCTGATCGTCATTCCCAACCAGAATCTCTTCCTCGTCGCCAATCCGAACACGACCTTCAAGGAAGCGTTCACCATGGCCGACGAAGTGCTGCAGCAGGGCGTGCGCGGCATCACCGACCTGATGGTCATGCCTGGCCTGATCAACCTCGACTTTGCCGACGTGCGCAGCGTGATGCGCGAAATGGGCAAGGCGATGATGGGCACCGGCGAGGCCGAAGGCGATGGCCGTGCCTTGGAAGCCGCGCAAAAGGCGATCGCCAACCCACTGCTCGACGGCGTGTCGATGGCGGGCGCGAAGGGCGTCATCATCTCGATCACCGGCGGCGAGGACATGCGCCTGATGGAAGTCGATGAGGCCGCGAACCATATCCGCGAGTTGGTCGATCCCGACGCGAACATCATCTGGGGCAGCGCGTTCAACGACAATCTGGACGGCAAGATCCGCGTCTCGGTCGTCGCGACCGGCATTGACGGGTCGGGCGAAGCGGCGCAGGCCGCGCCCGCGACGCGCAGCTTCTCCTTCGCCCCCGCGCGCACCGCGGCACCGGCTCCGGTGGCCGAAGAAGCGATCGAGCCGGCGGTGGAAGAAACCGCGGTCGAGGAAGCCGCAGTCGATACCGATCCGGCACCGGGCTTCTCGCTCGGCGACCAGTCCGAAGCCGAAGTCCAGGCGGCAGCGGACGAGGAAGAGCCGATGGAGCTTTCCACCGTCGCCGCGACCTATGACGATACGGCAGACGAGCTGGTGCTCGACGCGCCCGAGGCGCCCGCCGAATACCGGTCGGCTCCGGCTGCCGATCCGGCGCCGGCATCGGGCGGCGAGGGCGGTCGCTCGATCGGCGGCGGCACCTTGTTCGAGCGTATGTCGCGCCTGTCGCGCGGGGCGAGCACCCCCGACGCCGACGAGGGCAACAAGGAGGACGGGGTCGACATCCCGCGCTTCCTCGGACGCCAGAACAACCAGTAACGGGGCTATCGGACGGCTGCCGGCCGGGCACGGCAGGCCGGAATTCGGGATGATTGGCCCATGCGGCGATCTAAATTGACGGCAAGGCCGGCGCGCGCGGTAACTGTGGCGCGCGTGCTCGCTCTGCTGCTCGTTTCGAGCGCCGTATCGATGCCGGTGCAGGCGATGCAGGTGACGCCGCCCGACGCCGCGACCAAGGCGGCAATGGACCGGCGCACCGCGGCGCGGTCGCTCCTGTCGTCGGCGCTGGCGCGGCTCGCGGCCAACGCCAGCGACAGCACGGCGTTGCTCGACGCGGGCCGCGCGTCGATCGATCTTGAGGATTATCGCGCGGCGCTGGGCTTTCTCGCGCGCGCCGAACAGGCCGATCCGCGCAGCGGCCCTGTCAAGGCGGCGCTCGGTTCGGCGATGGTCCATATGGAAAACCCGACGCGCGCGCTCGATTATTTCGGCGAGGCGCAGCTGCTTGGGGCGCCCGAGCGGATCATGCTCGCCGACCGCGGTCTTGCGCGCGATCTGCTGGGCCAGCAGGACGCGGCGCAGCGCGACTATCAGATGGCGTTGTCGATCGCCTCGAACGACGAAACCGTGCGCCGATATGCCCTGTCGCTCGGCATCAGCGGCGAGACCGACCGTGCCGTCGCGATGCTGACGCCGCAGCTGCGCGCGCAGGATCGCGGCGCGTGGCGCCTGCGCGCGATGATCCTCGCGATGAACGGGCGCGAACAGGAGGCGACCGAGATCGTCAACGCGACGATGCCGGCCACGCTGGCGCAGAATATCCTGCCCTATCTGACGCAGATGGATCGGCTGAACCCCGCGCAACAGGCGGCGGCCGCGCATTTCGGCCGGTTTCCGAACGGCCAGCTGGGTCCGAAGCGCAAAGCGGTGCAGGTCGCCGCCGCGACGCCCGTACCGACCCCGACGCCGCCCGCTGCCACTTCGGGGCGCCGCTCCGCCAACAGCGAGCGGCCGCGGAGCGGCGGTACCGTGCTCCCGGCACCCGTGCGCGGTGCTGCCGGAGCAACGCCCGCGCCGGCCCCGGCGCGTCCGGTCGTGAGCACGGTCGTGCCCGCCACTCCGGCGCCGGCGCCCCGGCCGACGCCGGCGAACCCTTTCCCGACGGCAGGCAGCCCGCTCGCGGCCGGTGCATCGAGCGCGACCCCGCCTCGCCCGACCGCAGCCAATCCGTTCCCGGCTGCCGATAACATGGCCGGTTCCGCCGCGACCCCGGCTCCGACAGGGGCCGCGTCGGGGCCGCCGGCATTGCAATCGCCTTTCCGCTCGACGATCCGCCCGCTTCCCGAGCCACCCGCCCCGGATACGGCATCCGCCGCGCCCGCTGCCGGCGCCGACTCGCCCGACACGCTCGGACCCGGCTTTTCGATCGCGACCATCGGTGCAAGGCCGGCCGCCGCCCAGACCCCTACGCCTGCGCCGATCCCGACCGCGCCGATCGCCGATCCGGCGCCAGCGCTTGCCGCCGTCCCGACGCCGGCGAGCCCCCCGCCCGCCGCCGCGCCGCTCGCCTCGCTCGCCGACATCGTCGGATCGATCGAAATTCCCGCCGAGGAACTGGCGCAGTCGGACGCCGCGATCGGCGCCGACACGCTCGCCAAGCTGCAGGCCGACAAGAAACGTGCCGACGCCGCCGAGGCGGCGAAGCGCGAAAAGGAGGATGCCGCGGCCAAGGCGAAGGCGGAAGCCGATGCGAAGGCCAAGGCCGAAGCGGCTGAAAAGAAAGCCAATCCGGCGCGCATCTGGGTGCAGGTCGCGACCGGCGCCAATGCCAAGGCGCTGGCGACCGACTTCGGAAAATTTGCGAAAAAGAGCCCGGCGCTGTTCAAGGGCAAATCGGGTGCGACGACCGAATGGGGCAGGACGCGGCGCCTGCTCGTCGGCCCGTTCAAGGACCGCAAGGCGGCGCAGGACTGGCTGGGGGATTATAAGAAGGCGGACGGCGACGGCTTCCTGTTCAACAGCGAGGCGGGCCAGTCCGTCGATCCGATCAAGTGAGCGTTGCTGAAATCAGCGCTTATCCTCCCTGTGCCAAAGGCATGGGGAGGGGGACCGCTCGCGAAGCGAGTGGTGGAGGGGCGGTGACGTCGGCTCTATCGCCTCCGTCAGCGCTCCGCGCTGTCACCTCCCCATCGCTTCGCGACAGGGAGGAGATGATGCCTTCAGTCGCGGATGTCGCCAGTCGTCCGGAGGTCAGCCGCGGACGCCGTTTCGAAGAGGTCGGCCGCGTCGTGCGCGGGCCGCGCGACGATTTTCAGCGCGACCGCGACCGCATCATCCACTCGATCGCCTTTCGCCGCCTGCGCCACAAGACGCAGGTGTTCGTCGCGCCCGACGGCGACCATTATCGCGTCCGCCTGACCCACAGCATCGAGGTCGCGCAGATCGGCCGCGGCATCGCGCGGGCGCTCGGACTCAACGAGGATCTGACCGAGGCGCTGTGTCTCGCGCACGATATCGGCCACCCACCCTTTGGCCATGCGGGCGAGGATGCGCTGAAATCCGCGATGGCGGACCATGGCGGCTTCGACCATAATGGCCATACGCTGCGCACGCTCGCGCAGCTCGAATGCCCCTATCCGCGCTTCGACGGGCTCAACCTGACCTGGGAGACATTGGAGGGGCTCGCCAAGCATAATGGCCCGGTGGCGAATCCCGGCTGGGCGCTGCGCGAAATCGACGAGGATTTCGCGCTCGACCTCGACAGCCATGCCAGCCTCGAGGCGCAGATCGCGGCGATCGCCGACGACATCGCCTATGACAATCACGACATCGACGACGGGCTGCGCGCCGGGCTGCTCGATTTCGACCAGTTGGTGGCGCAGCCGTTCGTCGCGGCCAATTTCAAAGGCGTCGAAGAGCGCTTCCCCGGCGCCCCTCGCGAGCGGCTGCTGCGCGAACTGGTGCGCGACCAGATCGGCGTGATGGTCAACGACGTCATTGCCGCGACGCGGAATAATGTGGAAGCGGCGGGCGTGCACAGCGCCGACGATGTCCGGATGGCCGGCCACACGCTCGGCGGCTTTTCGCCCGAGCTGGCGGCGCAGGAGCGCGATCTCAAACGCTTCATGTACGCCAATCTTTACCACCACCCCGAACAGCTCGCCGCCGCCGAGGCAGCGAACCAGGTCATCGCGCGGCTGTTCGCCGCCTATGCCGACGACCCGCGGCTGATGGGGGCCGACTGGTCGGCGCGTCTGCCGCATGAAAAGAGTGCGACGGTGCGCCACATCGGCGATTATATCGCCGGCATGACCGACCGCTTCGCCATCGACCGCTATGCCGAGATTTTCGGGCGGGACGACGTGCCGGAGGCGCTCGCGCACGTGTGACGGCGGAGCTTGTGCTTCCCATGGTGGTCTGCGTGGGCAGCGCTGTTACGTTTCGCACAACGACACAATCTCATCGACCCTGCATCGCGAGACCGGTGTCCCGCCATGCTCGCAACCCCATGCTGCGCCCCTCTCGCCATCGCGTCGCCAAGCCTATAAGCTTGCTTCATGACGACCCCCGACACCTTGCTCCTCGGCGCCACCGGAATGATCGGGCAGGCAGTCATCGCCAATGCCGGTGATCGGCGGCTCGGCATCCTTGCGCGGCGGCCCGTCGAGAATCTCGCGGCGCATCATGCGCAGCATGTCGCGCCGCCCGACGACTGGGCCGAAATCATCGGCACCGAACGGCCGGCGACGCTGATCTGCTGCCTTGGGACGACGATCCGGCAGGCGGGATCGCAGGCGGCGTTTCGCGCCGTCGATCACGATCTCGTGCTCGCCGCGGCCCGCGCGGCGAAGTACGCCGGTGCGGCGCATATGATCGTCGTCAGCTCGGTCGGCGCATCGCCCGAAGGCGCCAATTTCTACCTGCGTACCAAGGGCGAGGTTGAAGCGGAGTTGCGCGCGCTTGATTTTGCGCGGCTCGACATTCTGCGCCCCGGGCTTCTTGTCGGCGCGCGCGAGGGGCCGCCGCGGCTCGGCGAGGGGCTGGCGATCATCGCTGCGCCGCTGACCGACGCGCTGCTGCACGGTTCGCTGCGTCGCTACCGTTCGATTCCGGCGGTCAAGGTTGCGCAAGCGATCGTCGCACTCGCGGGCCGCGCGGAGCCCGGTGTGCATATCCACGGAAACGACGATATTCGCGCGCTCGCCGATTGACTCCTGACAGGGGCAGCGCCAAGGCTCGCAGTGTCTGTCGGGCCCCGCAAGGGATTCGACCGGCCGCGCGGGAGAGCGCGGGGGCGGGGTGACCCGCGCCTCGCCACCGAAGGAGCAACCGCCCCGGAAACTCTCAGGTCAACGGACCGCGCAGGCTGGAACGGACACTCTGGAAAGCGTTCCGGCCGCCTCGATTGGGTGAGGATCGGAACCACCGAAGGGGTAACCCCGGCGCCGGGCTCGGCTGACGGGGGAAAACTCTCAGGTTCCCGTGACAGAGGGGGCATGGCGGAAACCGCGGCGATCGGCCGCGCGTTCGCCATGTCAACCGCGGGAGACTGACATGACCGACACGGAATTCACGGGCGAGGAAGCGGTGGCCACCGCGACCCTGCCGCTCGACGCCTGGCACCGCGCGAAAGGCGGCCGGATGGTCGAGTTCGCCGGTTACTGGATGCCGATCCAGTATGAAGGCATCATGGCCGAGCACCTCTGGGTCCGCGAAAGCGCCGGTCTGTTCGACGTCAGCCATATGGGCCAGCTGCTCCTGTCGGGTGAAGGCGTGGCCGAAGCGCTCGAGGCGCTTGTTCCCGGCGATATTTCGGCGCTCAAACCCGGCCGGATGCGCTATTCGTTGCTGCTGAACGACGAGGGCGGCATCCTTGACGATCTGATGATCACCAACGAGGGCGACCAGTTGGGCATCGTGGTCAACGGTGCGGTGAAGTGGGAGGACATCGGTCACCTCCGCGAGAATCTGCCCGACCATATCACGCTCAACCATAATGAAGATTATGGCCTGCTCGCGCTGCAGGGACCGAAAGCGGTCGATGCGCTCGCGCGGCTGATTCCGGACGTCGCCGACCTCGTCTTCATGCAGGCGATCCCCGCGACCTGGAACGGCCACACCGTCGGCGTCAGCCGCTCGGGCTATACCGGCGAGGACGGGTTCGAAATCTCGCTGCCGAATGAGGCGCTGACCGCCTTTGCCGACGCGCTCTGCGCGATGGAGGAGGTCAAGCCGATCGGGCTCGGCGCACGCGACTCGCTGCGCCTCGAAGCCGGGCTGCCGCTCTATGGCCACGACCTCAATGACGAGATCGACCCGGTCGAGGGCGACCTGGCCTTCGCAATCTCGAAGCGCCGCCGCGAGGAGCAGGGTTTCCCCGGCGCGGCGCGCATCCTCGGTCATCTCGAGGACGGCCCGCCGCGCCGCCGCGTCGGCCTGCTGATCGACGGCAAGCTGCCGGTGCGCGAGGGCGCCTCGCTGTTCGACGGCGAGGACCAGATCGGCGTCGTGACGTCGGGCGGCTTTGCCCCCAGCGTCGGCGCGCCGATTGCCATGGGCTATGTTCCGCGCGATCACGCCGTGCCCGGCACCGCGATCGCCGCGGAGGTGCGCGGCAAGCGGGTGCATTGCACCGTCGCCGCGATGCCGTTCGTTCCACACCGCTATGTCCGTAAAAAGGGAGCCTGACCGATGCCGCGTTATTATACCGAAGAGCATGAATGGATCGACGTCGACGGCGATGTCGCGACGGTCGGTATCACCGATTTCGCACAGGGCCAGCTTGGCGACATCGTGTTCGTCGAGGTTCCCGACACGGGCGCCGAACTGACCGCGGGCGGCGACGCCGCGGTGGTCGAATCGGTGAAGGCGGCAAGCGATGTCTACGCCCCGGTCGACGGCACCGTGACCGAGGGCAATGGCCAGCTCGAGGAAGATCCCGCGCTCGTCAATTCGGACCCCGAAGGCGAAGGCTGGTTCTTTCGCATGACGCTCAGCGACAAGAGCCAGCTCGACGGGCTGATGAACGCCGAGGCATACAAGGCCTTCTGCGACGATCTTTGATCCGGCTTCCCTCCCGTTCGGGAGGGGAAGGGGGATAGCGTGACCGACACCGATCCAGCGCTCGCCAATTGTCGCCTAATGGTGGCGACGCCCATCTATGAAGGGGCGCAGGGCACCTATGTGCGCTCGGCGCTCGCACTTGCGCTGACCGCGCAGGCGGCGGGCATTTCGGTGCGGTTCGAATTCATCCTCTATCAGCCCTCGATCACCCGTGCGCGCAACGTGCTCGCGGCGATGTTTCTCGCGAGCGATTGCACGCATCTGCTGTTCGTCGATGCCGACATCGACTTTACCGCCGACGATGTGTTTTCGATGGTGCGCGCGATGGCGGACAAGCCCGATTGCGCGGTGCTCGGCGCCGCCTATCCGCGGCGGATGATCAACTGGCGCAACGTCGCGCTCGCGGTCGAGCGTGGTTTCGGAAAGGAGGATCCCGCCGAACTTGCGCGCTTCGCGGGCGATTTCGCGCTGCAGTTCGCGAACCCGAACCAGAGCTTCGCGTTGACCGATATCGTCGAGCTGGCGCGGGTCGGAACCGCGATGATGCTGATCCGCCGCGACGTGCTCGAAACGCTGCGCGACACGCTTCCCGATCTGGCTTTCCGCCCCGACCCGGCCGAGCGCGCCGCGCACGGGATCGGCGATCTCGAGCCCGCCTGTTTCTCGCCGATGATCGATCCCGAAACGCGCGGGCTGCTGTCCGACGACTATGCCTTTTGCCGCCGCGTGCGCGATGCGGGCTTTCGCATCTGGCTCGCCCCCTGGGTCAAGACGACCCACAGCGGTCCTGCGATCTTCGGCGGATCGCTCACCGATGTTGCGCAGCTTCTGGCTGCAAATCCAGTCTCTTCTCCGGAGTAGTTCATGCGTTATCTTCCTCTGACGAACGACGACCGCGCGGCGATGCTCGCGACGATCGGCGCCTCCTCGATCGACGATCTGTTCGTCGACGTTCCAGCCGAAGCACGGCTCGATGGTCCGATCGCCGGCCTGCCGATGCAGGCGAGCGAGCTGGCGGTTGAACGCCATATGGCGGCGCTCTCGCGTCGGAACCGCGCCGCGGGCGACGGACCCTTTTTCCTCGGCGCGGGCGCCTATCGCCACCATGTGCCGGCGAGCGTCGACCATCTGATCCAGCGCGGCGAGTTCCTGAACCGCCTACACGCCGTACC
>JACDQN010000003.1 GCA_015657575.1 Sphingopyxis sp. | reverse complement strand
TCGATGGCCGAGGCCGCGGCGGGCATGCAGGCGGGCCAGCTCGTCGGCCCGGTCGAGGTCCCGGGAGGCCTGTCGATCATGCTGATGATCGATCGCCGCCAAGTGCTGACCGCCGATCCGCGCGACGCGATCCTGAGCCTGAAGCAGATTTCGCTCGAATTCCCCGCCGGCACGACACCCGAAAAGGCCGACGAGCTGGCCGGCAAATTTGCCGAAGCGACGCGGACCATCGCCGGTTGCGGCGCCGCCGACACGGTCGCCCAGCAGCTTGGCGCGAGTGTGGTGTCGCGCGACAATATCGAGATGCGCGCGCTTCCCGGACCGTTGCAGTCCACGATGGCGACGCTGCAGATCGGCCAGACGACGCAGCCGTTCGGCGCGCGCGATGAAGGCGTCAGCGTCCTCGTGCTGTGCGGCCGCGACATGCCGCAGACCGCAACCGCGCCCAA
Organism: Sphingopyxis sp.; assembly: GCA_015657575.1. Lineage (GTDB taxonomy): Bacteria > Pseudomonadota > Alphaproteobacteria > Sphingomonadales > Sphingomonadaceae > Sphingopyxis. The sequence goes on along the minus strand of JACDQN010000003.1, from coordinate 2,098 downwards.
TGTCGAGCAGATCGAGGCCCGGCTGCTCGAAGAAAAGGTCAACAAGCGCGCCCAGCGCTATCTGCGCGACCTGCGCCGCGACGCGGTGATCGAATATAGCTGATCCAATGCCCGATCTCAGTCCTCGGCGCCCGATCGCGGTCACCATGGGTGACCCGGCGGGCGTCGGCCCCGAAGTCACCGCCCGCGCCTGGGCCGCGCGGCTTCACCATGATTTGCCGCCCTTCGTCGCCATCGGCGATATCGCCGCGATCGAAGCCGTCTGGAACGGCCCGATCGCGCGTGTCGGGGACATGGCCGACGCGGTCGCGGCCTTTGACGACGCCCTGCCCGTCTGGCACCTGGAAGACAGCGGCCCGCTGACCCCCGGTGTACCGACCGCCGCCGGCGCGACCTGCGCACTGCACGCGCTCGAAACGGGAATCGGCCTGACGCGCAACCTTGCGAGTCCGGCGCTGGTTACCGGGCCGGTATCGAAACATGCGCTGCACGGCATCGGCTATACGCACCCCGGCCAGACCGAATTCATCGCCGAACGCTGCGGCATCACCGCGACCAATGCGGTGATGATGCTCGCGGGCCCGAGCCTGCGCGTCGTTCCACTTACCGTGCATATCCCGCTCGCCGAAGTGCCCGAGCGACTGACCGCCGAATTGATCGTCGCCAAGGCGCGGATGGTCGCGCGGGGCCTGTCGCGTGATTTCGGTATCGACGCGCCACGGCTCGCGATTGCGGGGCTCAACCCCCATGCGGGCGAGAGCGGCCAGCTCGGCACCGAGGAAATCCGCATCATCGCCCCGGCGGTCGAGCAACTCGCCGCCGAGGGCGTCACGATCGATGGCCCGCTTGCTGCCGATGCGCTGTTCGCTCCCGGTATTCGCGACCAATATGACGCGATCCTCTGCGGCTATCACGATCAGGCGCTTGCCCCCTTCAAGGCGCTGCATTTCCACGACGGCGTCAATCTGACGCTGGGCCTGCCGATCATCCGCACGTCGCCCGACCATGGCACCGCGTTCAACATCGCGGGCCAGGGCAAGGCCGATCCAGGGCCGACGATCGCGGCGATCGCGATGGCGGCGCGCATGGCGGCGGCGCGCGAACGCAGCTGCGCGCCCGCCAAGTGAGGATCGAGCCCAAGGTCCCGCTGCCCCCGCTGCGCGAGACGGTGCGCACGCACGGATTGCAGGCGAGCAAGGCGCTGGGGCAGAATTTCCTGTTCGACGAGCAATTGCTCGACCGGATCGCGGCGCTGCCCGGCGACCTCGACGGCGCGACGGTGTTCGAGGTCGGACCGGGTCCGGGCGGGCTGACGCGTGCGCTGCTACGCGCGGGGGCGAAGGTGATCGCGGTCGAGCGCGACGATCGCTGCCTGCCGCTGCTCGCCGAACTGAGCGACGCGTTCGACGGGCGGCTGACGGTGATCGCCGACGATGCGATGGCGATCGACGTCGACGCGCTGACCGCCGGTGCGCCTTTTCATATCGTCGCCAACCTGCCCTATAATGTCGGCACCGCGCTGTTCACGCGCTGGCTGGAGCCCACGGCGTGGCCGCCGCGCTGGCTGTCGCTGACCCTGATGTTCCAGCTCGAGGTCGCCGAGCGCATCGTGGCGCAGGTCGATACATCGGCTTATGGCCGGCTCGCGGTGCTCGCGCAGTGGCGCACGCAAGCCAAAATCGCGATGAAGGTGCATCGCTCGGCCTTCACCCCTCCGCCCAAGGTGATGTCGGCGATCGTCCATGTGACGCCCGGCGAGCAGCCCGAGGGCATCGATCCGCGGATCCTGTCGCGACTGACCGAAAAGGGCTTCGGCCAGCGGCGCAAGATGCTGCGCCAGAGCCTCAAAGGCGTGCCCGGCGCGATCGAGGCGCTCGAAGCGCTCGGCATCGACCCGACGCGACGCGCCGAGACGGTGAGCGTCGCGGAGTGGGTGGAAGTGGCGCGCGTGCTCGGCAGATAGCGGCGGGTTTCGGGGCGATTGCGGCCGGTCGAAGGTCCTCCCCCGCAGGGGGAGGGGGGACCACCGAGGGTGGTAGAGGCACGGGAGGTTTGCGCTGTGCCAAATCGACAAGCCGCTCATATCCGGCAATGAAGC
>JACDQN010000002.1 GCA_015657575.1 Sphingopyxis sp. | reverse complement strand
GATTTCGTCGCGGCGAAGGGCGAAGATGCTTTCGGCAAGTTCGGCGGCCGGACGATGACCTACTAAGGCCGCTGAACCTACAAGTTCGAAGAAGCCGCCCGCCGCGGCGCGGTCGCGGCGCTGATCGTGCACGACACCGACGGCGTCGGCTACCCCTGGCCCATAATAAAAGCCCCGGCGGCGAAAATTACGGCCTCGTCCAGCCACACGAAAAAGTGACGAGCCTCGCGCTACAGGGCTGGATTTCGGGCGAAGCTGCGATCACCCTGTTCAAGAACCCCGGGTTGGATCTAGCGAAGCTCCGCAACGCCGCCCGCCGCAAGGATTTCAAACCCGTGGACCTCGGCACCAGCTTCGACGCCGCGATCCCGGTGACGCAAAATGTCGTGCAGAGCCAGAATGTTCTCGCCAAGATTTCCGGCGCCAAACGTCCCGACGAGGTCGTCATCTACGGCGCCCATTGGGATGCCTATGGCGAAGGCAAACCAGACGAGCAGGGGCGCGTCTATTGGGGTGGCGCCAATGGCGACGCGCTCGGTGTCGCGGGGCTTTTCGAATCGCGCGCAATTTCAAGGCGGCGCGGGCGCCCGACCGCACGATCGCTTTTGCCTTTTGGACCGCCGAGGAACGCGGCTTGCTCGGATCGGAGGCTTATGCCGCAAACCCGCTCTTCCCAGCGACAAGACCGTGGCCAATCTCGGCCTCGACATTCTGCAGACGGCGGGCCGCGCGCGGGACGTCGTGCTCGTCGACAGCAGGGACGCAGAACAGAGATGAGTCGATGACTATACAGAAAATGCTATCAGCAAGCCGATGCTTGGGGACCGAACTGGAACCTCAACGGAGCGGTTCAGGATAGTAATATCTTTTACCAGATCGGTGAAGGCCTTTGGCGATCGTCGCATTGGCCGGGTTGGAAGGCCGGAAGCGAATTCAAGGCAATCCGCGATCAGAGCGAGGTTGCACGAAAATAGGCCGGCAGCGGCGCGGAGCGTTTCCATGTCCCGCCGTCGGAACGCCGAATATGGCGGCCGCCGCTCGGCGGATAAACATGCGGATCGGCCTATCGGCCATCGCCGCCCAAGCGCGGCCTACGGACCGCACTGCCACAGCCCGGCATAGACGCGCTGCGCTCCATCGGCCCGGTCGGCGGTGAGCGTGGCCGGGCGCGGCGGCGATTCGCCGCCGCCCGTCGCGGGGCCGGTCAATGCGACGCGCAGATCGATGCCCTTGCCATAGAATTTGGTGCCGCGCGCGATCGCATCGAAACCGCCGCTCGCCGAAACCGTCTCGATGGTCGTGCCGAGCTTCACGATACCGCGCGCCGGATCGCTCGACGCGACATTGCCCTTCGCGGTCAGGATCGGCCGCGCCGTCGCATCGGCGACGAAGCTGCACCCAAGCTCGCCCGCCAGCTTGGCGCCGCTCAGATCCGCTTCGCCCAGATCGACCAGCTCGATAGGCGATCCGTCGCCGCCTTTGGTCGGAATGTCGGCCGGCTTGATCGGCGGCGGCGACGCGGCTGCCGTCTTGTCGGCTGCCGTCGTTTCGTCCTGCGTTGCCGCCGGCGGCTGATTTTCAGCCGGCTGCGAACAGGCCGCGAGCAGTAGCGCAAAGGTGGTGACGGACAGATAGGCGGTGCGCATGAAGCTCTCCTGCGAATGATGGATCGGCCCCTGCCGCACCCGATCAACCGCTCACGATGCGCAACGTTCCTCGGCCTATCCCACTGTCAGCACGATCTTTCCCACATGCGCGCCGGCCTGCATCCGCACGTGAGCGGCAGCGGCTTCGGCGAGCGGAAAGCTCTGGTCCATCGCCGGCCTCCACCCGCCTTCGGCAAGCTGCGGCCACAAATTGCGATGGATTTCGTCGGCGAGCAGCGCCTTGAACTCGGCGCTCCGCGCGCGCAGCGTCGATCCGGTCATCGTCAGGCGGCGGCGCATCAGCTGAGCAATGTCGATCTCGACCTTCGCGCCGCGCTGGAAGGCGATCGTAACGTGCCTCCCGTCGTCGGCCAGGCATTCGAGGTTGCGCGGCACATAATCGCCGCCGACCATATCGAGCACGACCTCAACCCCGCGGCCATTGGTGAAGGCCTTGACCGCTTCGACATAATCTGCGCTGGAATAATCGACGGCAAGGTCGGCGCCGAGCGCGCGCGCCGCGTCGCATTTGTCGGCGCTGCCGCAGGTCACGATCGTCTTGATGCCGAACAGTTTGCACAGCCCGATCGCCGTCGCACCGATGCCGCTGGTGCCGCCGTGGATCAGCGCCGTCTCGCCTTCGCGGACATAGGCGCGCTCGAACAGATTGTGCCAAACGGTAAAGACGGTTTCGGGTAGCGCCGCGGCTTCGGCCATCGAAAACCCCTTGGGCACCGGCAGGCAGCTGCCGGTCGGCGCGACGCAATATTCGGCATAGCCGCCGCCCGCGACGAGCGCGCACACCGCCTGCCCTAACAGCTCAGGATCGCCGCCCGGCCCGACCGCCACGACCGTCCCCGCGACCTCGAGCCCCGGCAAGTCCGACGCACCCGGCGGCGGGGGATAAAAGCCCATGCGCTGCAGCACGTCGGGGCGGTTCACCCCGGCGGCGGCGACACGGATCAACAGCTCGCCTGCCCCCGGCTGCGGAACGGCGCGCTGCTCGGGCACCAGCACCTCGGGTCCGCCGGGCGTGCTGATCGCAATGGCGGTCATGCTGGCAGGCAGGTTAGTCACTGATATTCCCCCATTTTACTCGAGCGTCCCCACAACGCTCCTATTCCGCCTTATTGACAGTGCGGCGACAGGGGTCAACAGTTGCGCGCCTGAAAATGGACCAGCGAGAGAGGATGCGCGATGGACGATGACGACCTTCCCCGCCGCCGCGACGATGTGCTCGCCGCGCTGACCCGCCAATCGCTCGACCCGCTGTCGGTCGCCGAACTCGACGATCGCATCTTCGTACTCGAAAGCGAGATCGCCCGCACCAAGAGCCACAAGGCCGCCGCCGGAGGCTTGAAGAGCAGCGCCGAGGCGTTGTTCCGCAAAGGCTAGCAGCACCGGTTTCCTCTCCACAAAAAGGGAACGTTCACATAGGCGTTGCTCCCCTCTCGCTCGTGTAATAGTCCTGCACGATGGCTTTCGTCGTCGATCTGCTCTGCTTTCTCGTGGTGCCGCTGCTTTGCTGGCGCCTCGTTCGCGGTGCGGTGCCGATGGCAGTGCTGCCGATATTGACCGGCCTGTCGGTCGCGATCGCCGCCGACCGGTTCGGCTTCGACAAATCGGTGCTGGGCCCGTCCGAATTGGGCGAGACGATCGGCTGGCTCGGCGTGCTGGCGCTGGCGTTCAGCGCCGGGCTCGAGACGCGGAGCACCGCCGACCATGCGCCGCGATCGGGTGGGCGGCTGGCCGCGGCCGCACTCGCGCGATCGCGCTGCCCTTCATCGTCGGCTTCG
>JACDQN010000180.1 GCA_015657575.1 Sphingopyxis sp. | reverse complement strand
TGGGAATTTTGCGCTGAAGCGGGGCTTCTGCGTCCGGCGGAGTGTGGGTAAGTCGAAGATGCAGCAAATGCTGCGATTTCTGACTCCGCAGGCAAGTAGTATCGAGTTGGTCCGGCTCGGCGGAGCGGCGGACGGCGGCTATCTCGTTCCGGATGACCTGGAAGGGATTGCGGCCTGTTTTTCGCCCGGCGTCGACTATACGGCCACGTTCGAGCGGGATCTGGTCGAGCGGGGCATTCCCTGTTTCCTGAGCGACCGATCGGTCGATGGATCGCCGTTCGAGCATGATCTGGTCTCGTTCCAGAAGAAGTTTATCGACGTCGTCAATGACGAGGGCAACGTCACCCTGAACAGCTGGGTCAAGGATAATTCCGCCGCCGGTCAGGATCTGCTGCTCCAGATGGACATCGAGGGCGCCGAATGGCGCGTATTGCTCGACACCGAGATCGACGTTCTGAAACGGTTTCGGATTATCGTTCTGGAACTGCATAACATCCATCATGCGTTCGAAAGCTCGATGCACGACATTGTGACGGCATGCCTCGCGAAGCTGAATTCGGCGTTCGAGGTTGTCCATGTGCATCCGAATAACGCGGGCGGAGCGGTCGAGGCCGACGGTCTGGTGATCCCGAAACTGTTAGAGGTTACGTACCACAGGAAAGACAGGGCGACGACCACCGGACCGGCGAGGAGTTTCCCGCACCCCTTGGACAAGCCGTGCGATCCGCAACGTGCCGACATTCCGCTTCCGGACTGCTTTATCGGCTAATCGTCATCGGTGCCGCCGCCGAATTGTCGTCCTTTTGACGAATCGGGGCGGACCAGCCGTCGAGGAAAAAGATGTGAGTAAATATTACTCGGCCATTCAAAGGCTTTTTCGAAAGATCGGCCTTGAGGTTCGTCGCAACGCGCCGCCGGCCCGCGACGACCTCCGGCTGCTTCATTTCATGAAGCAGCAAGAGGTGGATATGATATTCGATGCCGGCGCCAACATCGGGCAGTTCGCGCAGTCGATGTTCGAAATGGGCTTTGACGGCGAAATCGTCTCGTTCGAAGCGATTTCCCGCGAGCATGCGATCATTACCGACAAGGCCAAGTCGAACCGCAACTGGACGATCGCGCCCCAGGCCGCGCTTACCGATTATGACGGCGAGGCGAAATTCTATATCAACAAGAGCAGCGCGACGAGTTCGACCCTGCCGACCTCGGAAATGTCCGAGGCGATCATTCCGGGTTCGGTGACACAAGATATTGTCATCGTGCCGGCGCGAAGGTTCGACGCGATGGCGCCGGACTATCTGCGACCCCGAACGCGGCCGATGCTCAAGATCGACGTTCAGGGCGGCGAAGACCGGCTTTTGGCCGGAGCAAGCGGCGTGCTGGATCAGCTTGTCGGAATCGTCGTGGAACTCTCCCTCACCGAAATGTACGAAGGGCAGAGCCTGGCCTTTGATGTTCTTCTGCCGCTGATGGACAAGGGTTTCGAACTGATCGATATCGGTGTGGCCTATAGAAATCCGACGTCGCACAGGTTGCACTGCATCGATGCCGTGCTAATGAACCGCGCACGACTTTCGAAGCCCATCACATAGTGCAGTCTCACTGGATCGTTGAGATGAGGTATTTGTGCCGCGGCTGTATCTCGACCTTATCCCCTAGCCGGATCTCGCCGCTCAGATGATCGCCGCTATGCAGAGGCTGGCGCAGCGCATCCGTTCAGGCGGGTTGGGGCGCAATGCTGCCTTCTCCATGATGCAGAGCATCGTCTCGATCATCTGCATCTTTCTCTCCTATCGACTCGTGATCGGCCATGAAGGCATCGACAGTCTTGGTCTCTGGTCGCTGTTGATGCTGTTTGGGGGCGTTGCCTCCAGCTTCGATGTCAGCGGCGCCGCGGCACTGGCGCGCTCGGTTGCCCGGCATGATCAGGATTTTTCCGATCACGCCCAGGCGGCGGTGATCCATACGGTTCTGCTCACGAGCATTGCGATCAACGGGCTTTTCGTCGCGGTTCTGCTCGCCGCGGCTCCGGCACTGCTGTCGCACCTGATCGCGCCGGCTCAGTGGGACGAGGCATGGCAGCTTTGCCATGGTTGCCGCGCTGATGCTCGTGACGCCGCTCGCGATCGGCATTTCCGCGTCGATCGACGGACGTATGCGTGCCGACATCCGGTCCGTCCTGGTTTCGATCGCAGCTATGTCGGGTCTCGTTGTCGCCATTTTCGCCATCCCGCGCTGGGGGCTGCCGGGTTTCGCGCTGGCGCAGGCGGTGCAGCAGGCCGTCGTCATAGGCGGCGGCTGGCTCATCCTTCGCCGCCACGTCGCCGGGCTGGGGTGGTTGCCGACGCAGTGGCGGCACGCGATCTTCAAGAGCACGACCGGCTATGCGCTTAGGCTCAATGTGATCGGCGCGCTCGGCCTGTTGCTGGAGCCGCTGACCAAATATTGCATCAACCTGTCGGGCGGCACCGCGGCCGTCGGCATTTACGAGCTCGCCGCTCGCCTGGCTATACAGGTGCGGAGCCTCGTGATCAGCGCCACGACGCCCCTGATTCCGGCCTTTGCCATGGCGAAGGCGTCGAGCGACCCCTATTTCGTCACGCTTCTGCATCGCGCGCAGCGCTATGCCAATTTCGCGGCCCTGACGGTGGCGCTGATTACGCTTTTCGCGGCGCCGCTCATGTGTCTCGTCATGCTCGATCATGTTTCCGAGGAGGTGCTTCGTTTCAACGCGCTGCTCGCCCTGGGGTGGAGCGTCAATCTCTTCTCCTTGCCGCTCTACCTTGCCGCACAGGGGCAGGGGCTGTTGCGCTGGAACATGCTGTCGCACGCGAGCATCGGCATCGTCATCGCCGCGGCGACGATTTTCCTGATGCCGCAATTCGGCAGCCAGGGGGTGGTCATCGGGGTGGCGGCCGGGCTGATCGTGGGCAATGTCGTGACGATTGCGGGCAATGCGACGACTTTCGCCGTGCGCCCCGCCATTGCGCGAGAGCTTCCTGCCATGCTTGCGCTCGGCCTGATCATTGCGGCCGCCTGTGGCGCCATGTGGGCCGAGGCGGGGCAGATCGCGCATATTTTCGACATATGGTTTCCGCTGTGACGTCCGCTAACATCGCGGCAACGGGTGAAGCGCATGCCCCGGCCTGAACATCTTCTGCACATCAATCACCTTGGCGGACATCATGGTTCCTATGCCGAATTGCTCAACCGCTGGTGCGGGCTGGAGTCGTCGATCGGACGCGTCGGCATAAGCAATTTCGGACGATTGCTGCGTGCCGAGCGGCTGATGTTCGGCACACTCGACGACGATGTCCGCGGATTTGTCCTCGTAGCGCTGGCGCGCGCGATGCTTGGCCGCCGGACGGCCGGCATTTTCATGCGTCCACAAAGCTGTTTCTTTCCGGGTGCGCGCGGCTGGATCAAGCGCCAGCTTTTCCTCGTGCTCAGCAAGGTTCCGCGTGTGTCGACCTTGTCGCTGCTGCCTTTCGAAGCGGCCCCCGAACTGCGATCGGTGGCGACCGGCGCGGTTCATGATCCGCAACTTTGGGATGTCATCGACGACGACGAACCCATCGACGAGGCGCTGTTCGCCGAAGTCATGGCGGCGGCGGCGGGGCGACCGATTCTGAGCTTCCTTGGCACCGTGAACCAGGGAAAGGGGTTCGGCCATCTGGTGGACATCATCGCCGCCGATCCCGCGCTGACCCCAAAATTATGCGTCGTGGTGGCCGGCCGCGTTCAGGACGACAGCGTTGCCGGCGCGGCGGCGGTGGCAAAGGCCGGCGGCATTGTCTGGGATCGTCGGATCAGCGACGCCGAACTGGCCGCCCTGTACAAGGCGAGTTCCGGCGTCTGGGCATGCTATCATCCCGACTATGATCAGGCTTCGGGTATCTTCGGGCGCGCCGTCCAGCGCGGCCGCCGCCCGATCATTCGCGATCGGGCCGTGATCGTCGGACATTATGCCGATCGCCTGGGGATTGATGCTGTCCGGCTTGCGGACGATCCGCACCGCGCGGCGGCCAGCCTGGCGTCCGATGTGGTCGACGCGAATAATATCCGCACCGCCGACCCAGCCGTGTTGCGCGAATGGCGACGGGAATTTATACGCGCGGTGGACGACGGCATCGGCGCCGGAATCCGTGCCTCTGACAAGTTGTAGATTTTTGTGAAACCTCAGTCCCGCCCCCGTGTCATTTTCTGTCAGCCCGCTTTGCCCGCCTATCGGGTCGATTTCTTCGACCGGCTGGCCAAGCAGCTCGGACAACGTTTCGCGCTTTATTATTCGCCCACCGACATGGGCGTGCTGACCCAGCGTGCGGACCCGTTCGAATGGGAGCGGCCGGTGGGACTGATGCAACCGCTCATCCCCGGCGTTATCGAGTGGCAGCCGGGCGTGATGGGGGTTCCGATGCAGCGGGGCGATACTCTGATCGTCTGCGGCGGACCGCGCACCGTATCGACGCTGACGTTGCTGCTCAAGGGCCGCCTGCGCGGCGTGAAGACGATCTGGTTCGGCCATTATTGGAGCAGCACGTCAAAGCGATATCGATTTTACCTTCGCATGATGCTGATGAAGCTGGTGCACGCCGTTCTCTTTTACACCGATCAGGAAATCGACGAGTATCGCGAGGGCTTTGGCCGGAACGACCATCGTCCCATCAGCGCGGTCAACAACGGCATCGACGTCGATCCGATTGCAGAAGCGAGCCAGAGCTATCGCGCCGCAGACCGGCCGCGCGACCTCCTGCTTATCGGGCGGATTCAGGAAAAGTGTCAGGCGGACCTGCTGATTCGCGCCCTGGCGGATCCGCGGCTGGCGGGCGTCCGGTTGCAGATCGTCGGCGACGGGCCGGCGCGCCCGGAACTCGAAGCCCTGGCGCAGCATCTGGGGGTTTCCGACGCGATTGTCTGGCACGGGGGGACGTCCGATGAAGCCGAGATCGCAAAAGTCGCCAATGGCTGTCGGCTGTTCGTGTATCCCGGCGCGGTCGGATTGAGCCTGATACACGCGATGGCCTATGGATTGCCGGCGATCGTCAACGATGATCGCTGGGGAAACATGCCCGAGATTACAGCCTTTACGTCGGGCGCGACCGGCGTTGCCTTCGCCCGGGATGACGCGGCCGACCTGGCCGACAAGATCGCGCTGATCATCGATGATACGGATGCGCTCCATCGCTGGTCGGAAGAAGCGACGCGCCGGGCCCACCATCTTTACAATACGCGAGGGATGGCCGATCGGGTCGTCAAGCTCATCGACCAGTTGGGCGAAGCGCGATGACCGGTACCGCAGGCTCTCGGGGCGTCATCTTCATCCTCCAGGCTTTCGCTCTGGCGGCGGTCGTTGCGGGCTTTCCGCTGGTCGCCGCCTTTTCGCAGCTGATCGATTTGCCGAGCCAGCCTTTCTCCATTGCGATACGCGCGATTACGGGTCTCTTCTGCGCCGCGCTCATTGTCGTCCCCGTGTCCAGCGGTCGTGGCGGGATGTGGTGGTGGATCACCGCCGCCTGCGTCGGTTTCTGGCTCTTGTACATTCTCAGAATGGCCAACGACACGCTGTATAATTCCTACAGCCTCTATTACGAACCTTCGACCTACTGGCTTTGGGCGATCGGTGGCTCGCTGATTCCGCTCATCGGGCTCGCGCGCGCGCAATTTTGGCTATCCGACGCGAATCGCTATTTTATGTGGTGCTTTGGTTTCGCTTTCGCGGCTTCCGTTCTGGCTATTCCGAACCTCTCGACCACGGTGCAAAATGATTTTGGATCCTATGACGGAGGCCGCGCTGCTTTGACGGCGCTCAATCCGATTTCGCTCGGTCACCTGGGTGTTCAACTGGCGCTGCTCGCCATGTGGGCGTTGTTCCTTCGGCCCGGCCAGAAGACGAATTTTGTCAAAGCGATGTTTTTGATCGCGCTCGTGGTCGGCGGGTATCTTGCACTGGTCGCCAATTCCCGCGGGCCGCTGGTCAGCCTTGTTGTTGCGATGATGTTTGCCGTCATGGCATCGAATCTGCGGAGCAAATATTGGCTGCTCGGCATGATGCTCATCGCGGGAGCGGCCTTCGTCCCCCTGATCACGCTGGTCGACCATATCGGCGGGACGCAGATTTACGAGCGGCTGCTCGGAACGTCGCAACTCGAAGAGGTCAGCACGATCGGGCGTATCGAGCTCTATCGGTCGGCCTGGAATCAGTTCGCGAAGTTTCCGCTAACCGGATACGGCATGGAGGATCCGGTGTTTGGCGGTTATCCGCATAATCTCGTCATCGAAGCCTTCATGTCCACGGGCCTTTTCGGCGGCCTGTTCATGCTGACGATCTTCATTCTGACGACGCTGATTTCTTACCGTGTGTTGCGGACCGTCCCTCAATATGGCTGGCTTGCCTTGCTAGTCATCCAGCAGATTTTCGCCGTGCAGTTTTCAGGGACGATCAGTCAGGCGACGATCCTTTGGGGCGTGATCGGCGCGCTGGTTTCGGCCTATTCGCTGGTCACCTTCACCGCCGCTCGACGCCCGGGTGTCAGGCCGCACCCCGCAGGCGGCGATGGGCATTTAGCCCGTCCCGCCTGACCGCCATTGCCTCAGGCCGAACCGATCGGCGATCTCAGCTGGCGATGCTGCTCAAAACGGCGCGCATCTGATCGCACTGCGCGGCGACCTCGGCATCGCTCATCGTGGGGTGCGTCAGGAACATCAGGCTGGTTTCGCCCAGTTGCCGTGCGACCGGCAGCGATTGCGCGGGGCGCCAGGGCGTGCCGTCGAAGGCCTTTTCCAGATATACCTCGGAACAAGATCCGTGCATGACGCCGACGCCGCGCTCCAGCATTTCGGCCACGATCCGATCGCGTGACCAATCGGCCGGCAGCGCTTCGGGGCGGACATAGGCGTAGAGCCGGTAATAGGCATGGGTCGTGCCTGCGGGCGGCATGGGGGTGCGAACGATCTCTGGAAACTCGGCGAGCACCGCGGCAAAGCGACCGGCGATCGCTGTCCTCCGCGCGGTCCAGCCCGCCATGCGTCCCAGCTGGATGCGGCCGATGACCGCCTGCATCTCCAGCATTCGCCAGTTGGTTCCGAAGCTTTCATGGACCCAGCGAAAGCCCGGCGGGTGGTCGCGTTCATAGACCGCGCTCCAGCTCTTGCCGTGATCCTTGAACGACCACATCGCCGACCAGAGATCCTCGTCGTCAGTGGTGACCATCCCGCCCTCGCCACCCGTCGTCATGATCTTGTCCTGGCAGAAGGACCAGACGCCGACATGACCGATCGAGCCGACGGGACGTTCGCCGATCGCGGCGCCGTGCGCCTGCGCGCAATCCTCGATGACCTTGATGCCGCGCGCGTTCGCGATTTCCATGATCGCGTCCATGTCGCAGGGCCAGCCCGCAAGGTGGACAGGAATGATCGCGCGCGTCCGGTCGGTGATCGCCGGCGCGATCGTGGCCGCGGAAATATTGCCGCTGTCGGGATCGACGTCGGCAAAGACCGGCGTCGCACCCGCGTTGACGACGCACGACACCGACGCGATGAACGTGCGCGGTGTGACGATGACTTCGTCGCCAGGACCGATGCCCAAGGCCTTCAGCGCGACGTCGAGAGCGAGAGTGCCGTTGGCGAGGGCGATTGCACGCCGCGTCTTCGTCCATTCGGCGAACTCGCGTTCGAACGCGCGGCCCTCGGTTCCGGTCCAGTAATTGACCTTGCCCGATGCCAGCGTCGCCGCCACGGCGGCGACCTCTTCCTCGTCAAAACTCGGCCATTTGGCCTTCTCGGTCGTCATTATTTGCTCCGTACCCGTCTGTTTGCCGCGGCCTCTTCGATCAGTTTCGCGGTTCTTTCGACGGCGCGATCCATGCTGAAATTCTCATCATAGCAGGTGCGCGCTCGCGCCCCCATTTCCTGTCGCTCGCTCGCCGTCATCGCCGCAATCCGTTCAAGCCCCCGCGTCATCGCTCCGACGTCGCCCGGCGCGCAGACAATGGCGCCGCCCGATCGCTCCAGAACGTCGGCGGCTTCGCCGGGCAGGCCGGCCACGATCGGCTTGCCGCACGCAAGATAATGCTGCGTCTTCGACGGGATGGTGATCAGATAGAGCGGGTCGTGCTTCAGGTGCATGACCAATATGTCGGCCGCGTCGAAGACGCGATCCATGATGTCGCGCGCGACGGGGGCGTGAAAATGCACGGCGTCTTCGGCGCCCATGTCGCGGACCTTCTGCCGCAACGGTTCACGTTCTATCCCGCCGCCGACAAGGTGCAGGCGGATCGCGGGATTGCTGCGATGCGCCGCGATCGCCGCGTCGACCATCACGCCGAGTTGCTGCGCTTGCCCGATATTGCCGCCATAGACGAGATTGAGGCGGCCGACGAAAGCGGCGGTGATCGCTGGGGGCAATTGTTGCCCGGCGGCCGGCGGCAGATAGGTCGCCCAGTTGAAGATCGTGGTCAGCCGCTCGGCGGGGACGCCGCGCCGGATCAGTTCGGCTTTCATGCCTTCGCTCTGCGGAATGATGCGCGCGGCGCGGCGGTAAACGAAGTTGCACGCGCGCTCGAGCATGCGGACGATGCGCGAATTGGCCATGCCCGACGCGCCGACGCTGTCCGGCCAAAGATCCTGGATCTCGACGATGAAGGGCTTGCGATGGACCTTGCAGAACAGCGCCGCTGCAAGCGCGGGGGTCAACGGCGGGTGGTAGATATAGACCAGATCGTAGCGCCTGCCGCGCAGCAGACCAAAGATCAGCGCCGACAGGAAGAAGCTGAGATAATTGACGATCCGCTTCACGGGCGAGGCGTCGTGCGAGGGATAGAGCCACAACCGGTGGACCTTCACGCCCTTGATGATCTCTGTGCGATAGGGGCGGAGGCGGTAGCCGGGATAGAGTTTCCCGCCCGGATAGTTCGGAAATCCGGTTGCCACTTCGACATCATGACCCGCATCTGCAAGCGCGCGCGCGAAACCTGCGTCCTTGAACGCGGGTTCGGGGTCGAACCATTGGGTGAGGTAAAGAATTCGCATCGACGCAGGTGTCCGGTCAGGCGGCGACGTCAGACATAATCATGCATGCGGATGCCGTCCCAGCCGTTCGACAGGCGCGCGGTGCCCAGTATCAGCTTGGCGACGCGCTCGCTGGTGTTCGCGATCTGGTAATCGGCGGGGACGATGGGGGGCAGGTCGGCCGCGACGCGTTCGGCGTGAAGCTTTACTGCAGCGGCGATCGATTCGAGCATCGCCTGCTGGTCGAGCCCGGTGACGATGATGTTGCCGGTGTCCATCGCCTCGGGCCGTTCGATCGCGTCGCGCGGGGTGATCGCCGGAAAGTCCAGGATCGAGCTTTCCTCCGCGATGGTGCCGCTGTCCGAGATCGCGCAATGCGCGTGCATCTGGAGGTGGTTGTAGTCGTGGAAGCCGAAGGGCTTCATATATTGGACGCGCGGGTCGAGCGTGACGCCGTCCAGCGCGTCGAGCCGGTTGCGCGTGCGCGGGTGCGTCGAGACGATCACCGGCTGGTCATAGGTTTCGGCAAGCGCGTTCAGCGTGCCGACGAGGGCGCTCAGACGCTCCTTGCTGTCGACATTTTCCTCGCGGTGCATCGATACGATGAAATAGCCGCGTGGCGTCAGGCCAAGCGCGCCAGAATGTCCGACGCCTCGATCTGTGGGCGATAATGGTCGAGCACTTCCTTCATCGGCGATCCGGTGAGGTAGACGCGGCGATGCTGCATGCCTTCGCTGAGCAGGTGGCGGCGCGCATGCTCGGTATAGACGAGGTTGAAATCGGCGATGTGATCGACGAGGCGGCGGTTCGTCTCCTCGGGCACATTGCGGTCGAAGCTGCGGTTGCCGGCCTCCATGTGATAGACGGGAATCTTCATCCGCCGCGCCATGATCGCGGCGATCGCGCTATTCGTGTCGCCCAGCACCAGCAGCGCGTCGGGGCGGTTCGCCTTCAGCTCCTTCTCGGTCTCGATCAGGATGCCGCCGAGCACCGCGCCGAGGCTGGACGTATCGACGCCCAGGAAATTGTCGGGCTTGCGGACGCCAAGGTCGCTGAAAAAAACCTCGTTGAGCTCATAGTCCCAATTCTGACCCGTGTGGACGATCCGGTGGTCGGTCAGCGTGTCGAGCCGCGCCATGACGCGCGACAGACGGATGATCTCGGGCCGGGTGCCGAGGACGGTGGTGACCTTCAAAATGCTCATAGATTCAGGCCTGGATAAGGACGGGGTCGGCGAAGGTGTCGGGGTTGGCCGGATCGAACAGCCGGTGCGACCAGAAGAAGGTCACGACATGATCCCCGCTGTCGTTGACGATATGGTGGGTATGCAGCGGCGGCATGTCGATGGCAACCGGATCGTCGCCGGACACCGAAAAGCTGTACACTTCGTCGGTCAGCACCTTGCGGATGCGTATCGTCGCGCGCCCCGACACGACGAGGAAACGTTCGACGAGATCGGTGTGGAAATGATCGCCGCGCGTCGCGCCGGGCAAGGTGGTCGACACAAAGGTCTGCGAGCCGCCATGCGCCTTGCTGGTTTCGAACAAAGTGCCGCGCGCGTCGCTCTTCGGGTCCATCTTCTTGGGGTAGAAGGCCGGATAACCGCCGGTGCGATAGCTGTTGAACAGCGCCAGATCGAAGGCGTCGGCAAGGTTGGGGAACAGGTTCGCGCCATAGAGCGCATGAAAGCCCCACAGTCGATCGTAAAGTTCGACGATGCTCATGTCGCGGCCGACCGGCGTCGCGCTGCCCGACCATTTGCCGAGCGCGGCGTCGATCGCGAGATTGGCGGCCGCCCCCGCATGGAACAGCGACACGCGTCCCTCGGGATTGATCGTCGGCCGCTCGCCCTTCCAGATCTGGTCGATCAGCGTCGCGGTGACGTTATTGTAATGGGGCCGAGCACATTCGCCGAAAATGTGCGGCAGCTTCATCTCGCTATAGGGGCCGCCGGTCCCGGACAATATCTCGCCCGCGATGCGTTTCGACCTGCCATAGAAAGTGTCGCTGTTGGCGTGGATGCTGTTGGCATAGACGATGTGCGGCGTCGCGCCGGTTCGCTCGCACGCGTCCGCCAGCCGCCGTGCGATGGCGGGGTTGGCGGCTTCGACCTCGGCCTCGACGCCGCGGTTGACGCCGGCGAAATGCAGCACCGCGCCAGCATCGCGAACTGCGGCGTCGAGTTGATCGTCATCCTCGAACGCGGCGTGATCGAGCAGCGCGAGGTCGTAGGGCGGCGGATCGCCCCGGAAGCGCGCCGCGCAATTCACCGCGTGCAGCCGCGCTGCGGCGTGCCAGCCAAGCAGGCCGCGCGCGCCGGTTACGGCAATCTTCAACCGGCCTCTCCGGTCCACAGCGCGAGCTGCGTGCGGACTTCGGGCAGGCTCAGCAGCAGTTGCTTCACGCCTTCGACGTCAAGCTGCTGCGTATTGTGCGAATGATAGTCCTCGCGCGCCGCGTCGAAGGCGTCGCCTTCGCTGAAGTAGGCAGGATAGTTCAGGTCGCGGGCGTCGAGCTGGATGCGCCAATATTCGCCCAGATCCTCCGAGGTGCCTAGTTCCTGGGCGCTCGCGAGCGTTTCATAGAGTTTTTCGGCGTGGCGCCATCCGATGACGTCGACCTGATGGTTCGGGACGTCGAACAGCTCTTTCAGCGCGGTGACGAGGTCGCCGATCGTCGAAGCGGCCGCCTTCTTGATGAACAGATCGCCCTGCCGCGCATGGGTGAAAGCGAAGCGGACGAGCGCGACGCTGTCGCGCAGTGGCATCAGGAAACGGGTCATCGCGGGTTCGGTCACGGTGATCGGCCGCCGGCCATGATCTGTTTCATGAACAGCGGAATGACCGATCCGCGCGAACACATGACATTGCCATAGCGCACGCAACAGATCTTCGTATCGGCGTCGGTGCCGATCTCGCGCGCCGCGGCGTTGGCGAGCTTTTCCATCATCGCCTTCGATACGCCCATCGCGTTGATCGGGTGGACCGCCTTGTCGGTCGACAGGCAGACCAGGCTGCCGACCCGCGATTCGATGGCGGAGCGGATGACGTTCTCCGATCCGAGCACATTGGTGCGTACGGCCTCAAGGGGAAAGAATTCGCAGCTCGGCACCTGCTTCAGCGCCGCTGCATGAAAAACGGCGGTGGCGCCATGCATCGCGCGGTCGACGCTGGTCCGGTCGCGAATGTCACCGATATAGTAACGCACGCGGGGGTCGCGAAGGTCGGCCCGCATGGCGTCCTGTTTTTCTTCATCGCGGCTCAGCACGCGAACCTCACCGGCGCCGTCTTCCAGCAATTGCGTCAAAATCGTCTTGCCGAACGAGCCCGTGCCGCCGGTGATCAGGATGCGCGAATTTCCGTCGATCATGTACTATCCTTGGGGGGCGACAGGTCGCGCCCGGCCATTTTTTGAGCGCCCTGAAAGGCGCGGCTGCTATTGCAGACATCATGCCCCGGTTCAATCACGATAATCGCGCGCAGCACCGGCGCGATCGGACCTTTTCATCGCTGTTGAGCTTGCCAATGCGCCAGATTCAGCGGCGTAACGGACGCGTCGAGGCGACCTCGATCGCGATCGCCTGACGCAGATGTCTTGCGTTGGCGCGGCAAGGATTGCATGGGGCAGCGCCATGAAACGCTGCGGTGCATCATCTTGTGGGCACACCGCCAACGGAAGCCGGTACTCGAACCGATGAAGCGCCTGTTTGATCTCATTCTGGTAACGGCGAGCTTGCCGATCCTTCTTCCGGTGATGGCTGTCGTTGCCATTCTGGTGCGGCGCCGGATGGGGGCGCCGGTCATCTTCCGCCAATTGCGGCCGGGGCTGCACGGCGAGCCTTTCGAAATGCTAAATTCCGGACGATGCGCGATGCGACGGACGCCGACGGCCGGCCGCTGGCTGACGCCGAGCGGCTGACCGACCTTGGCCGCTTCCTTCGCGCATCGAGCCTCGACGAACTGCCCGAGCTTTGGAATGTGCTGAAGGGCGAGATGAGCCTGGTGGGCCCGCGGCCGCTGCTGATGGACTATCTTCCGCTCTACAGCGCCGAGCAGGCACGGCGGCACGATGTAAGGCCCGGTGTCACCGGCTGGGCCCAGGTCAACGGCCGCAATGCGCTGACCTGGGAACAGAAGTTCGCGCTGGACGTC
>JACDQN010000179.1 GCA_015657575.1 Sphingopyxis sp. | reverse complement strand
GAACAGGATCTTCGCGAACAGCCAGACGATGCCCGGACGGCATACGAGCGGCGCCCAGTCGACCGGGGCAGCCAGCCGCCCAGAAGAGCACCGCGTTGAGCGTGCACATCAAAAGGACATTGGCATATTCGCCGAGCCAGAAGAGCGCGAAGCTCATCGACGAATATTCGGTCTGGTAGCCCGCGACGAGTTCGCTTTCCGCTTCGGTCAGGTCGAACGGCGCGCGCGCGGTTTCGGCGAGTGCCGATATCAGGAACATCACCGCGAGCGGGAACAGCAACAGGTTGAAGCCGAAGGCGTTGACGAATCCAAGCCCGTGGCCCTGCTGCGCCTTGACGATCTCGTTCATGTTGAAGCTGTCGGCGAAGAGCACGACGCCGATCAGGATGAAACCAATCGAAACTTCATAGCTGATCATCTGCGCCGAAGCGCGCATCGCGGAGAAGAAAGGATATTTCGAGTTCGACGACCAGCCCGACAGGATCACGCCGTACACACCAAGCGACGAAATCGCGAGGATGTAGAGCAATCCGACGTTGATGTCGGCGAGCACTGCGCCCGAATTGAAAGGGATCACCGCCCACGCCATCAAGGCGACCGTAAAGGTGATGATCGGCGCGATCAGGAACAGCCCGCGGTTGGCCGAGGTCGGGATGATCGTTCCTGCAGGAACACTTTCAGACCGTCGGCGAACGACTGGAGAAGACCGAAGGGGCCGACGACGTTCGGGCCGCGGCGCAGCGCGATCGCCGCCTAGATCTTGCGGTCGGCATAGATGATCATCGCGACCGCGAGCATCAGCGGCAATGCGATGAGCAGGATGCCCGCGATGGTCGCGACGCCCCATGCCCAATTCGGGTCCATGCCCCAGGAGATGAAGGTCTCGGTCATTTCTTCGCGCCGTCCTGGTTGCGCCAGCCGTTATGCGGGCCGGGCTTGTCCGACTTGCTCTTGGGGTTGAAACCCCGCCAGACCGAATAGCCCATCCCGACGAACAGGATGCTGGCGATGGCATGCACCGGGGTCATTCCGCGGCCTCCGCAAAATCCGCGCCATGGATCAGCTCTTCCGAGCAGCGCTGCATCGTCGGCGACGCGCGGCAGATGGCGTTGGTGAGGTAGAAATCCTTGATCGGCGACGGGATCGGCCCCTTCGCCGGCTTGGCGTTGAGCTTGGGCACCGACCAGCCGTAACCGGCAAGGCCTTCCGTGCCGAGCGCGGGCACCGCTGCGACCATCGCCGCGCGGCACTGCGCAAAGCTGTCGAAGCCGACCGAAACGCCAAGCGTATCGGCGAGTGCACGGAAGATGCTCCAGTCCTCGCGCGCGTCGCCGGGTGCGAACACCGCCTTTTCGCTGCGCTGGACGCGTCCCTCGGTGTTGACCGTGGTGAAATCCTTTTCGGGCCAGGCAGCCGCGGGCAGGATCACGTCGGCTGCATGCGCGCCCTTGTCGCCATGATGGCCGACATAGACCTTCAGCGTCTTGTCGAAGGCCGAGAAATCGACCTCATCGGCGCCGAGGAAGAAGGCGAGCTTCGGCTTGGCCGCGACCACATCCTTGATGCCGCCCGGCTGCGCATAGCCGAGCATCAGCCCGCCCATGCGGCTTGCCGCCATATGGACGACGCTGAACCCGTTCCAGCCCTCCTTGACCGCATTCACCGACTTGGCGAGTGCGAGGGCCGCGCCGTGCACGCCCGAAACGGCAAGACCGCCGCCGCCAAGAATGATCAGCGGGCGCTCGGCGCCTTTGAGCGCGTCGAGTGCCGCCGCGGGCAGCTTGCCCACCAGCGACGCATCGTCGCCGAGCCAGCTGACCTTGTAGGTCTGGTCCTTCTCGGGCCCGATCGCGAAGACCTTCGCGCCCTTTTTCCACGCCGCCTTGCGGATGCGCGTGTTGATCAGCGGCGCTTCCCAGCGCAGGTTCGTGCCGACGAGCAGGATGACGTCGGCATTCTCGACTTCGGCAATGCCGGTGTTGAAATTGACCGCCGACAGGCTGGAAACCTCGTAGTCGAGGCCGGTCTGACGGCCTTCGAGCAACGTCGAACCCAGCGCGTTTACCAGCGCCTTCGCGGCGAACATCGTCTCGCAATCGACCATGTCGCCCGCAATCGCGGCAACCGACGAACCCGCCTTCGCCGCCTTGATCGCGTCGAAAGCCTCGGCCCAACTTGCCTCGACGAGCTGGCCGCCCTTGCGGACATAGGGACGGTCGAGACGGCGGCGGATCAGGCCGTCGACATGGTGGCGCGTCTTGTCGCTCGCCCATTCCTCGTTCACGTCGTCGTTGACGCGCGGCAATACGCGAAGCACCTGGCGGCCGCGGCTGTCGATGCGAACATTGGTGCCGACCGCGTCCATCATGTCGATGCCCAGCGTCTTGGTCAGCTCCCACGGACGCGCTTCGAAGGCATAGGGCTTGCTGGTCAGCGCGCCGACCGGACAAAGGTCGACGACATTGCCCGACAGCTCGCTCGCGACCGCGCGCTCGAGATAGCTGGTGATCTGCATATTCTCGCCGCGATAGATCGCGCCGATATCTTCGACGCCCGCGACTTCCTCGGCAAATCGGACGCAGCGCGTGCACTGGATGCAGCGGGTCATCACCGTCTTGACGATCGGACCCATATATTTCTCGGTCACGGCGCGCTTGTTCTCGTCATAGCGCGTCGCGCCGCGGCCATAGGCGACCGACTGGT
>JACDQN010000178.1 GCA_015657575.1 Sphingopyxis sp. | reverse complement strand
CTCGACGCCGGCGACGATCACGTGCCCGGCGCGGGCGGCGTCGGCGGCGGCGTCGCGCGCCAGCAGCTGGCCGGCGCGCAGAACGAACTGTCGGCGATGCGCGCGCGCGGGCTGACCGATGCGCACCCCGACGTCATCGCGCTCAAGAGCCAGATCGCCTCGCTGAAAGCCATCGCCGACCGCGAAGGCGCCGGCGGCGGGGGTGGCGGCAACACGCAGAACCCGGCCTATGCCTCGCTCGCCGCGATGCGCGCCGAGCGCCAGGCGACGGTCAGCGCGCTGTCGGCGCGCAAGAGCCAGCTGATGGGCGACGTGTCCCGGATCACCGCGCAGCAAATCCAGAATCCCGGCATCGCCGCCGAATATGACCGGATCAACGGCGAATATACCGCCTTCAAGGCGCAATATGACAAGCTGCTCGCCCAGCGCGAACAGGTCCGCATGCGCGGCGACGTCCAGAGCGAAACCGACGCGATCAAGATCGAGCTGCTCGATCCGCCGACGAAGCCGACCAGCCCCGCGGCGCCCAACCGGCCGCTGTTCCTGACGCTCGTGCTGCTCGCGGGCATCGGGGGCGGTATCGGCGCGGCGTTCGCGCTGTCGCAGGTGCGCACCAGCTATGCGACTGCCGCAAAGCTTGAACGTGCGAGCGGGCTGCCTGTGATCGGATCGATCACCGAAGTCGTGACGCCGGAGCGGCATGTCGAACGCAAGAAAAGGCTCGTCTGGCTCGCCAGCGGTGCCGGGGCGCTCGTCGGCCTCTACGCATTGCTGCTGGTCGCCGAGTTCGTCCAGCGCGGCATGGTCGCGTGACGGAGGACGAGAAAATGAACGACCAACGCAAAGTCAAGCGTCCGCCCTCGCTGCTAGAACGTGCCGCCGACATGTTCGGCCTCGATCCCGCCGCCAATGCGCCGACGATCGATGTGTCGAGCCTGCCGCCCGAGCCCGAGAAGAAGGCGAAGAAGCCGAAGGCCGAAGCCGCCGTGGAGGCCCCGCAGGCCGAAGTTCTGCCGCCCGAACCCGTCGTCGAAGCCGCGCCCGCGGTCGAACCGGCGCCGGTAAAGGCTTCGCCGCGCAAGGAGATCGCGCGCGCCGCTCCCGCGATCGTGCCGACGCGCCAGGGCCGCATCGACCGCGACAGGCTCGCGGCGCGCGGCATGGTCGTGCCCGGTGCACCGGTCACCGGCATTTCCGAAGAATATCGCATCGTGAAGCGCGAGCTGATCCGCAATTTCGGCGGCACCGGCAATCGCCCGATCCTGCCGCGCGGTCACCGCGTGCTCATCGCCTCGGCCAATCCGGGCGAGGGCAAGACCTTCTCGGCAGTCAATCTGGCGCTCAGCCTCGCGGTCGAGGCCGATCATGACGTGCTGCTGATCGACGCCGACATCGCCAAGCCGAGCGTGCTCGAAGCCTTGGGCCTCGAAAATGGTCCTGGATTAATGGATGCGCTGGCCGATCCGACATTGCCGCTCGGCGACTGCCTGATCCAGACCGACATTCCGGGGCTGAAGGTGATGCCTGCGGGGACGCAGCACACGCACGACACCGAGTTGCTGGCGTCGGCACGGACCGAAGCGCCTGCTCGCGCAGCTTGAGGCGGGCGCCGGGGCGCATCGTCATTCTCGATTCGCCGCCGGTGCTGGCCGCGTCGCCCGCTGCAGTGCTTGCCGGCCATGTCGGCCAGCTCATCATGGTGGTGCGCGCCGACGAAACGCTCGAAAGCTCGCTGCGCGATGCGATCGGGCTGATGGGCGCATGTCCGCATATTCAGCTGCTCCTCAACGGAGTGAAATTCTCGCCGGGCGGCCGCCGCTTCGGCACCTATTACGGACAGGGAGGCGCGTGATCATGCGCACCAAGACCAGCCTGCGTCATGTGGGGACGCTGGTGGCGCTGCTGCTCGCCGGGACGGCGACGGGCGCGCAGGCTCAATTTTCGGGGGAAGCCGGGCAGGGGGCAAGCGAAGCGCCGTCGGCCGGTAGTCCCGCTGCGTCCGAGAGCGGACGCGACAGCCGTCGCGGCGAGCGCCGCCGCGGCGAAAAGCGCGTCGACGTCAGCCCCTATCTCGAGGTCGGGCAGGTGCTCACCGCGCGGCTGAAGGGCGGCGACAACGACGTGCTGACCTATACGACGCTCGCCGCCGGGGTCGACGCATCGATCGCGACGCGCCGCGCCGAACTCGCCGCCTCGGTCCGCTACGAACATCGCTTCGGCTGGTCGGGCGGGATGCAGGACGACGATATTTTGAGCGGGCTGGTGCGCGGCCGCCTCGAAGCGATGCGCGGCCTCAATCTCGAAGGCGGCGCGCTGGCGACGCGGTCGAGCGCCGACGGCCGCGGCGCGAACAGCGGGCTGTTCATCGGCAATTCGACCAATTCGGCGAATCTCTATTCGCTCTACGCGGGTCCGACTTTCGCGCGCCGTGTCGGCGGGCTCGACGTCGGTGCCGGCTATCGTTTCGGTTATACCAAGGTCGATGTCGACACGCCCGCGGTGCTGCCGCCGGGCGTGGTGGAACGGGATCTGTTCGACAGTTCGACCAACCATGTCGCCTGGGCCAGCGTCGGCCAGCGGCCGGGCGATCTGCCGTTCGGCTGGCAGGTGTCGGGGGGGGTGGGAACGCGAGGATGCGAGCCAGCTCGACCAGCGTTTCGAGGGCAAATATGTCCGCGGCGACGTGACGGTACCGGTCGGCCCGACGCTCGCGCTGCTGGGCGGCGTCGGTTATGAGGATGTCGAGATCAGCGAGCGCGCGCCCGTCGTCGACACGAACGGCGTTCCCGTCCGCGATGCCGGCGGCCGCTTCGTCACCGATCCCGCCAGCCCGCGCCTGCTGTCGTTCGACACCGACGGGCTGATCTGGGACGCCGGGGTGATGTGGCAACCGAACCGCCGCACCTCGCTCACCGCCAAGGTCGGCCGCCGCTATGGCGACACCATCTACACGGGCAGCTTCACCTATCGCGCCGATCATGCGACGACGGTGGTGGTCGGCGTCTATGACGGGCTGTCGAGCTTTGGCCGCGGCCTGTCGGGCGGATTGTCCGCGCTACCGACGCAGTTCGACCCGACGCGCAACCCGATCAGCGGCGACATCAACCCCTGCGTCTTCGGCGAACAGGGCGGCGGCTGTCTCGGCAACCAGCTCGGCGGCGGAACGACCTCGGCGCAGTTCCGCAACAGCGGCGTCCAGGCGACGCTGTCGTCGCGCGTCCGCGGCTGGACCTATGGTGTCGGGGTCGGTTACGACCGCCGCCGCCTGCTCGTCCCACGCACCTCGCCGATCGCCTCGCTCAACGGCATCGTGGACGAGAATTACTATCTCTTCATGACCGCCGGGCGCCAGCTGGACCGCGATTCGGATGTCGCGATCACCGGCTATCTCAACTATTTCGACAATGGCGCGCCGGGGGCCGGCGACGTTCAGTCGGCGGGCCTTTCGGCCTATTATTCGCGGCGTTTCTGGCGCGGCCTGTCCGGTACGGCGGCCGCCAGCCTGAACGCCTTCGATCAGGACGGCTTCAACAGCGAACTGATCGGATCGGCTTTGGTGGGACTGCGTTACAACTTCTGATCCCGGAACAGGAATTTTACGATGTACGATCAGTTCTATGGCTTTACCGGACGCCCGTTCCAGCTGACGCCCGATCCGCATTTCTATTTCGAGAGCGGTACCCACCGCAAGGCGATGTCCTACCTCGGTTATGGCCTTGCACAGGGCGAAGGCTTCATCGTCATCACCGGCGATGTCGGCGCGGGCAAGACGACGCTGGTCGGCCATCTGATGAATACGATCGACCCCAGCCGCCTGACCGCGGTCAAGCTGGTGTCGACGCAGGTCGAGGGTGACGATCTCCTCCGCCTTGTCGCCGAACAGTTCGGGATCGAGTGGGAAGGCCAGAGCAAGGCCGAACTGCTGCGCGCGATGGAACAATATCTGCGCGAACAGGCGCGCGCCGGCCGCCGCACCCTGCTGATCGTCGACGAGGGGCAGAATCTCGCCATCTCGGCGCTCGAAGAATTGCGGATGCTGTCGAACTTCCAGCTCGGCGGGCATTCGCTGCTGCAGATCTTCCTGCTGGGGCAGCCCGAGTTCCGCCAGACGCTCTTCCACTCGCCGACGCTGGAGCAGCTGCGCCAGCGCGTGATCGCGACGCACCACCTCGACCCGATGGAGCCCGAGGAGGTCGAGCCTTATATTCTTCACCGTCTGGGCAAGGTCGGCTGGACCGGCAACCCCAGCTTCAGCCCCGAAGCGTTCGAGTTGATCTTCGATTATAGCGAGGGCGTGCCGCGCAAGCTGAACGTGCTGGTGAGCCGTCTGCTCCTGTTCGGTGCGGTCGAGGAATTGCACCGCATTTCAGCCC
The DNA here is from genome assembly GCA_015657575.1 of Sphingopyxis sp. Taxonomy (GTDB): domain Bacteria; phylum Pseudomonadota; class Alphaproteobacteria; order Sphingomonadales; family Sphingomonadaceae; genus Sphingopyxis. The sequence goes on along the minus strand of JACDQN010000178.1, from coordinate 2,138 downwards.
AGCATGTCCGCAATGTGATCGCCGAGATCGAGGCCGACCGCGGCATCGACGAAGCATCGCTCGCACCGCTGCCCGTCGCCGACGTCGTCGCGCACGCGGCGGTCGCGACGGCGCCGGCGGTCGAGGCGCCGCTCGAATGGCCGCGCCCGACGCCCGAGCCCGAAGTCGCCGAGCGCCCGCCCTTCGCGAAGCCGGGCGATGATTTCGCTGCGGCGCGCAATCTGGTTTCCGAACCTGTCGCCGACGATGTCCTCGAACTCGTTCCCGCGGGCGTTGCTGCGGCGCCGGTCGATGAAGAGCATCTGAAGGCGCTGCAGGAGCAGATTGCCGGTCTCGAGGCGCGCCTCGTCGAACAGGATGCCGCGCTGCGCCGGGTGCTTGATTTGTTGATCGAATGGGTCGAACGCGATCCGGACAATGCGCCGAACCCGGCAAAGTCGCAGACCTGGGCCGCCTGACGGTCCGGCGCTGCACCGGCGGCGCAACGAAGGTGAGGGATCATGCAGAACGGCCTGTCGGTCGACGTCGAGGACTGGTTCCAGGTCGGCGCCTTTGAGCGCACGATCGACCGTTCCGACTGGCCGACGCTCGAATGCCGCGTCGAACGCAATTGCGACGCGGTGCTGCAGATTTTCGCCGACGCCGGGGTACGCGGGACCTTCTTCACGCTGGGCTGGATTGCCGAACGCTATCCGGCGCTGATCCGCCGGATCGTCGCGGCTGGGCATGAACTCGCCAGCCACGGCTATGATCACAAGCGCGTGTTCAACATGACCGCCGACGAATTCGCCGCCGATCTCAAGCAGACGCAGGCGATTCTCGAAAATCTGGGCGGCGTCACGATCAAGGGTTATCGCGCGCCGAGCTTCTCGGTCGATACCCGCACACCCTGGGCGCACGCGATCCTCGCCGAACAGGGCTATGCCTATTCGTCGAGCGTCGCGCCGGTAGCGCACGATCATTATGGTTGGCCCGAAAGCCCGCGCCATGTGTGGCGCCCGCTGGCCGACAGCGATCTGGTCGAATGGCCGGTGACGACCGCGCGCTTTGCGGGGCGCACGCTCGCCGCGGGAGGCGGGGGCTTCATGCGGATGCTGCCCTATGGCTTTACGCGCTGGGCGATCGCGCGGATGAATGCCGAGGGACATCCGGCAATTCTTTATTTCCACCCATGGGAAATCGACCCCGGCCAGCCGCGTGTCGCCGATGCGCCGCTGCGGTCGAAAATCCGCCATTACAATGGTTTGTCGGCCATGGCTGGAAAACTGCGTAAACTTCTGGATGATTTCGACTGGACGCGCGCCGACGCGCTGCTTTCCGCGCAGCAGGGGCGTGCGCAGCCGTGGCGCAAGGCAGCGTGAACGCTCCGACACCGATGATCGCGCCTGCGGGCGCAGGCCTTGCGGCCGATCTCGCGATCAATGCCGCGGCGTGGGACGCCTATGTCGGGCAGCATCCCGATGCGACACCGTTCCACAGCCGCGCGTGGTGCGAAGCGGTCACCGCCGCGACGGGCCATCGCTGTCATCTGCTAGCCGAATATGGCGCGCATGGCCGGATCATCGGCCTGCTGCCGTTGCACCATGTTCGCTCGCCGTTGTTCGGGCAGGCGCTCGTCGCGAGCGGTTTTGCGGTCGGTGGCGGCATATTGGCCGACAGCCTCGATGTTGCGATGGTGCTGGGCGATGCCGCGACCGATCTGGCGCGCTCGCTGGGCGTGCCGTCGGTCGAGCTGCGCGGCGGGACGCGTCCCGATGGCGAGGGCTGGGCAGGCGAGGGGGGCGTTTACGCCGGTTTCGAGCGCGATCTGGCGGCCGACGACGAAGCGGAGCTGCTCGCCATCCCCCGCAAGCAGCGCGCCGAGGTGCGCAAGGCGCTGGCGGGCGAGCTGACCGTCACGACGGGGCGCGATGCCTCCGAGCGCGACGATCACTACCGCATCTATGCGACGAGCGTGCGCAATCTCGGCACGCCGGTCTTCCCAAAAGCGCTGTTCGACGCCGTGCTCGACGCCTTTGGCGAGGATGCCGATATCCTGACGATTCGCGACGCGGGGCGGCCGGTGGCGAGCGTGCTCAGCCTCTATTGGCGCGGGACCGTGATGCCCTATTGGGGCGGCGGGTTGGCCGAAGCGCGCG
>JACDQN010000177.1 GCA_015657575.1 Sphingopyxis sp. | reverse complement strand
GCAACAGCAGATGTTTTTTTCGCAGTTGCAACATTCAATTGTGCAGTGCAATATCCATCACTCGCCTTTTAGGACATTCCTCTCCCAAAACTTTCTACGGGCCACCTTCGGTGGCCTTTTCTTTTTTGGGTTTTCGGCCTGAAACCTGACTTTTTCGGTCGAGAAATGCGATCCGGTTCGAATCGACCGGCGCGCGAATCAGGATTGAACCGGCGTTCGCGATTCGAATCGCCGCACCTCTGCAATGAAACTGCCCGGTAGCGGCGTCGGTTGCCCGCTGTCGCTGTCGATATGCGCGTAGCTGATCTCGATATCGGTCAGCCGCTCATTGCCGCGAAAAATCCCGCAATGGAGCGTGAAGCTCGTCCGCCCGAAGGTGCTGATCCGCGCCGCGATGGTGATCAGTTCGTCGAGCCGCGCGGGCGCGTGATAGTCGATTTCGCAATGCGTCTCGCGAATGTCTGTACCATATTGGTGAAAATAGGGTCCGGGCTGCCCTTCGCCGAGCGCGCGGAAATATTCGGTCACGCCGATATCGGCGTAGACCAGATAATTGCCGTTGAAGACAATATTCTGGCCGTCGATCTCGTTGAACCGCACGCGCACGCGCTCCTGCACGCGGAAATCGGCAAGCGGCACGGCGCTGCGGTGATCGGTCATGCAGCTAGCGCAGCCGGCGTGCGGTCGAGCGGGGCGCAGGCGGCCTCTAGCCATGCGCGCTCCTCGCCCACCATGCCCGCGCCGAGCTTTGCCAGCACGTCGGCATGATAGGCATCGAGCCAGTCGGCTTCGGCGGGCGATAGCAGCGACACATCGACCAGATTCTGCGCGATCGGCGCGAAGGTGATCGTCTCGAACCCCAGCATGTCTTCCTCCGCGCCCGCTATGCTTAGCGGTGTGACGACGACGAGATTTTCGATGCGAATGCCGAAATGGCCTGCCTTGTAATAGCCTGGCTCGTTCGAAAGGATCATGCCCGCATGCAGCGGCTCTTCGGTCCCCGCCTGCCCCCCCGCGGGCTTGGCGATGCGCTGCGGCCCTTCGTGGACCGCGAGATAGGTACCGACGCCATGACCGGTGCCATGCGCATAATCGACCCCGTCGGCCCACAGATACTGGCGCGCGAGAATGTCGAGCTGGCTGCCGCGCGTCCCCTTGGGGAAGCGTGCGACCGCGAGCGCGATATGGCCCTTCAGAACCTGCGTGAAGCGGCGGCGCATCTCGGTTGTCGGCGTGCCGATCGCGATCGTGCGGGTGATGTCGGTGGTGCCGTCGTCATATTGCCCGCCCGAATCGACGAGATAGAGCGTGCCGGTCTCGATCGCGCGGTTGGTCGTTTCATCAACCTTGTAATGCGGCAGCGCCCCGTTCGGGCCGGCGGCCGAGATGGTGTCGAACGACAGATCCTTGAGCGCGCCGTTCGCATCGCGGAATGCGCGGAGCTTCGCCGCTGCGCCAAGTTCGTCGAGGCCGCCCTGCGGCGCGACCTCTTCCATCCATTTCAGGAAGCGCGCGACCGCGACGCCGTCGCGAACATGCGCCGCGCGGGTGCCATTGAGTTCGGTGTCGTTCTTGATCGCCTTGGGCAGCACGGCCGGGTCGCGGTGACGTTCGATCTTAGCGCCGGCCGCTTCAAGCGCCGTGAAGATCGCGGCGACCGCACGGTCGGGATCGACCGCGACGCTCTTGCCCGACAGATCGGCGAGCGCCGCCTCGAACGCGGTGCGGTCGTGGATACGCACGCTGTTGCCGAGATGCGCGCGCACCGCGTCGGTGACCTTTCCGGGCGCGATGAACAGGTCGGCGGTCGCGTCGGCGTGGAGCAGCGCGAAGGCGAGCCCGACCGGCGTGTGGCTGACGTCTTGCCCACGAATATTGAAGGTCCAGGCGATCGAATCGAGCGCGGTCATCACCGTCGTGTCGAGGCCCTTCGCCTTCAACCAGTCGGCAATGATCTCGCGCTTCTCGACCGCGCCCTGTCCGGCAAGCGCCGCATCGTGGACGGTCACCACCGCGTCGCTCGGTGCAGGCTGGTCGTCCCATGCCGCGTCGATCGGATTGCTCGTCACCGCGGCGAGGCGCGCGCCCTTCGCCGCCAGCGCCTTCTCCAGATTTCGCGCCCAGTCGATGCTGTGGAGCCACGGGTCGTAGGCGATCTTCTGCCCCGCGCCGACGTTGGCGCCCAGCCATTCGGCGACGCTCGACTGCGGCACGCCGACATAGTCGAACAGCGTCCCGTCGACCTGATCGCGCACCTGCACCGTATAGCGCCCGTCGACGAACACCGCGGCCTTTGCCGGCAGCACCGCCGCGGTCCCGGCCGAACCGCCGAAGCCCGTCAGCCACGCCATGCGCTGCGCATAGGCGCCGACATATTCGCTCATATGCTCGTCGCTGATCGGCACGACGAAGCCGTCGAGGTCGCGCGCTTTCAGTTCGGCGCGGACGCGGGCGAGGCGCTCTGCGTGGACGGGGCTGGACATGGCTGCTTCCTTGTTCCTACATCGCAGAGATCCTGCCGATCGGGGCGACGCTGCGGGAGCTTTTCGATGCGCGCTATTTGGATGTTTCTGGCCGCAATTACCACCCCGCTTGTCGCGTCCCCGAGTGCCCTTGCCGAAGAGAAAGAGCCCAAATTGACCACCAGCCCCGCCGCCCCGGTCGCCGACAAGCGCCCGCACGAAGTCACGCTGCACGGCAAGACGCTGTCCGATCCCTGGTTCTGGCTGCGCGATCAAAGCTATCCGACGATCGATGACGCGGACATCCTCGATTATGTGAAGCAAGAGAACGCCTATTTCGACGCGACGATGAAGCCGCATGCAAAGCTGGTCGAAACGCTGTTCCAGGAGATGAAGGGCCGCATCAAGGAGGCCGATTCGAGCGTACCACAGAAGGATGGCGACTGGCTCTATTGGGTCGAATATGAAGAGGGCGCCGAATATAAGAAATGGTACCGCAAACCCGTCGCAGGCGGGGACGCGCAGCTGATCCTCGACGAGGTCGCGATGGCGGCGGGCAAGGAATATTTCCGTCTCGCCGAGCTGTCGATCAGCCCGAACGGCAAGCTGATGGCCTATTCGTTCGACGATAACGGGTCCGAGCGGTTCGAGGCGCGCGTCCGCAACCTCGAAACCGGCGAGCAGTTGCCCGACGTCATTCCCGGTACGCTGTCGTCGCTTGTCTGGACCGCGGGAAACGACGCGATCCTCTATGGCCTCGCCAACGAAAATTGGCGCACCGACAATGTCCGGCTGCACAAGCTCGGTACACCCGTGGCCGACGATAAATTGCTCTACAAGGAGGCCGACATCGGTTTCGGGGTCGGGATCGGCAAGACCGCAGCCGACAATTATATCGTGATCGCGACGGGCGATAACGAGACGAGCGAGGTCTATCTGCTCCCCTCCGACAATCCCGAGGCACCGATGCAGCTCGTCTCGGCGCGCAAGAAGGGCCGCGAATACAGCATCGATGAGCGGAACGGGACGCTCTACATCCACACGAACGATGAGCATCCGAACTTCCGTATCGCCACAGCGAGCGTGAAGGATCCGGGCAAGTGGACCACGCTGATCCCCGGCAGCGATCACAGCTACATCACCGGCCTGTCGGTGTTCCGCGACTATTTCGTGCTCGAAGCCCGCGAGGACGGGCTCGATCAGGTCGATATCCGCACCTATGACGCGCCGCTGACCCCCGGCCGGATCAAATTCCCCGAGGCCACTTATGTCGCGGGTCTCGGCGACAACCCCGAATATCATCAGGACAAGCTGCGGCTCGACTATGAATCGATGGTCACGCCCGACACTGTCTATGACTATGATGTGGCGAGCGGAAAGCTCGAGACGTTGAAGGTACAGGAAATCCCTTCCGGTTACGATGCTACCCAATATATAACCGAACGGGTTAACTTGCCAAGTCGCGATGGCAAGACGCTGATCCCGGCATCGCTCGTCTATAAAAAGGGCACCAGACTCGATGGCAGCGCGCCGATGCACCTCTATGCCTACGGCAGCTACGGTTACCGTGTCCCGCCGGGCTTTTCGACGACACGGCTCAGCCTCGTCGATCGCGGCATGATCTATGCGATCGCGCATGTCCGCGGCGGCGACGATCTCGGCCGCGGCTGGTATCTCGCGGGCAAGACGACCGAGCGCAAGAACACGTTCAACGACTTCATTGACGTCGCCCGGGGGCTGATCGCCAAGAAATATACCAGCGCCGGCAAAATTTCGGTCGAGGGCCGCTCGGCGGGCGGGCAGGTCATGGGCGTGATCTATAACGAGGCGCCCGAACTGTGGGGCGCCGTGCTCGCGGGCGTCCCCTTCGTCGATGTCATCAACACGATGGTCGACGACACGCTGCCGCTGACCCCGGGCGAATGGCCCGAATGGGGCAATCCGATCACCGACAAGGCGGCGTTCGACTATATGCTGAGCTACAGCCCCTACGACAATGTGACCGCAAAAGCTATCCGCCGATGCTGGTGTCGGCGGGCCTCAACGACCCGCGCGTGACCTATTGGGAGCCCGCCAAATGGGTCGCCAAGCTTCGCGCGACGCGGACGAACGATTCGACGCTGCTGCTGCGCACCAACATGGGCGCGGGCCATGGCCGGCAAGTCGGGCCGCTGGGGGGCCACTGGCACGAG